>JAGQWW010000150.1 GCA_020436955.1 Saprospiraceae bacterium
CACATACCCGTCCTTCACTGCAACGATGGATGTAGCATCCATCTTAACCGGCCTTTTAATCATTCTGTTTGGTTTTGTCCATAACGAAAATTTTAATTTCGCAGGATGCTATACGGGTATCGCCTTGAAATACTCCTCCCTCAAATACACTGATATCCATTACCTCATGCAACAAGGTAACAGTCGTCTTGATATCAGAACCAATTTTAGGAAGAGCATAGATTTCCAGATTCTTGAAGCTGCCAATAAAACCCAATGGTACAGGTAAATTCCTTTTTTTAAAAAAATAACCTGCGCGCAAAGCAGCAGTTTGAGCAATGTTCTCCATGATACCCGGCTCTGCTAAATGTCCATTTTCTACAAACAAATTGTCCTCAGAAATAAAAAGGCCCGAAAGGGTTTCTTTTTCATCTGAATGCCAAAGTTTATCAACCATAACTATTGGAGGACGCTGAGGAAGGTAAGACTGGATTTCCTCACCTTGTAGAAGTGTATTCATCGGCAGATGCATTTCGGTTATACCTAAGCTGCGAATTTATGGAGCTTACAACTGTTTTAGGTAATAATGGTTCAGGTATTCTTCAAACTGTCTCCATAATCATCCCAAAACTCATAGTAATTAAACCATTGCTCCGGATAATCCTTAAGGATTTTCTCCATGCCGGTAAGGTATTCTTTTATCATTATTTCAGAACCAATAGATGGATCTTTTCCGGGAGTCGCGAAGAAATGATAGTGGCTTGCGGTTTCTTTTACCGCAAAAACAAAAGTGTAAGGAACTTTCAGACGGGTAGCCAATTCAAACGGCCCTCGAGGAAAAGAGGCAGGATGACCCAGAAATTCAGCCTGGTAAATTTTTCCACGCTGTTCTTTTACAAATCGATCGCCATGTATGCAGATAAATTCCTTGTTTTGAATTGCTTTATGAATAGCAAGCAAATGCGAAAAATCTTCCTTTACGTAAATCACTTTAAACTTACGCTGACTCATGGATTTTTCCAGAATCTCTTTGATGCCCGCATCTTCACCATCGTACATCACTATATTAATAGGTGTATTCAGTTTTTTTAAAAAATGACCGGCGATCTCCCAGTTCCCCATATGGGCACTGATAAGTATGGCACCCTTCCCTTCTTTAGAAAGGGTTCTGAGATGCTCTTCTCCATCAAAAAAAAAGGAAAAATTGGTCTTTAAACCCGCCAGAATGGCAACCTTATCCAATAAGGTCTGTCCGAAACGGTAATAACTCAGGTAAGTCAGCCAGCATGATTTTAAAACCGGGAATTTCCAAATCTTTCTAAAATACTTAAAACTGGCCCTGGTTGATTTTGGTGCGAAAATTATAAAATAGGCTGCAACAAATATCAGTATGAAATAAGCAACCCTAACTCCAAAATTCTTCAAAAAGAAAATGAAAACCTTATACCCCAATGCTCCTCCCCTACTCTTCCCTTTCCATTCTTTTTGTTCAGCCATTTTTATTCAAAAAATTCCCAAATCAAAAACCAAAATTCAAAAATCAAAAATCAAAAATCCTTCAGGCCTCTTCCTGAGCAACCTTCCCGATAATGTAATCATAGAAATCCTGGAAGGTTTTGATATTTTGAAAATCTTCACGCGTCACTTTAAATCCAAAATTGGATTCAATGATGACCACAAGGTCAATGATATCAAGACTGTCAAGATCCAAAGCTTCCATCAGGTTCGCATCCATCTCGATGTCTTCCTCCTCGATTTCAAACTCCTCAATTAGGAATTTATTTATTTTATCTACTATGGCAGATTCAACCATGGCAATATTTTTAAATGCTAATTTTTAAATTTTTTCACAACTAATGACGAGTTGGTCCCGCCAAACCCAAAAGAATTGGACAAAAATATATCAATATTTGTATCCAAGGTCTCTGTAGCAAGGTTTAATTTCGCTGAGCTCTCATCCGGATTCTCAAAATTGATATTTGGAGCAATAAATCCGTTCTCCATCATCAACATGCTATATACAATTTCACTGGCACCGGCCATCCAGCATTCGTGCCCTGTCATACCTTTGGTAGAACTCACCGGTGGTTTCGAATCACCAAACACCTGGTTGATAGATTCTGCTTCACTCATATCACCAATCGGAGTAGAAGTAGCATGTGCATTGATGTAATCAATTTCTGATGCTTTTACCCCTGCATCTTTCAAAGATAGTTCCAAAGACCGTACTGGTCCATCTACGCTAGGTTGTGAAATATGTTTTCCATTGGATGAGAAACCATATCCGATTACCTCTCCCAGGATGTTTGCACCTCTGGCCACAGCAGCTTCATAACTCTCCAACATAACCGAAGCAGCACCTCCGCTTGGCACCAATCCGTCCCTATCCCTATCAAATGGTCTGGAAGCCTTCGTAGGCTCATCTTCACGGACTGAGAATGCACTCAACCCGTCAAAACTTCCCATAGCATATTTATTAATCTCCTGAGCACCGCCACAAAGTATGCGATCCTGCCACCCATATTTTATCATCATGTATGCCAATCCAATCGAATGGGAGCCACTCGCACATGCTGCACTCACGGTAAAATTGATACCCTTCAGCTTAAATATGGTAGAAAGGTTCATGGTCACCGTCGAATTCATCGATTGGAAAATAGAACCGGAACCTATCAGGGTAGTATCTTTCTTTTCTCTTAAAATGTCTGTCGCTTCTATTACCGCTTTAGCAGAACTATCGTTTCCAAAAATAATCCCTACTTCATGATCTTCGAGAAAATCCATATCAATGCCAGCGTTGCGAAAACACTCATCGGTCGACATAAAAGCATAGGCCGCCTCTTCAGCCAGTCCGGCCCTATCCCTTCTTTTTAGCATGGCTTTCAAATCAGGAAAGTCAACATAACCTGTAAGCCCGGAACGAAATCCAAAATCCTTTCTGTCTTGATCGAGAATGATACCTGATTTTCCTTTGTACAATGAGTCTTTTACCTCATCGAGATTTTTCCCGATGCAAGAGTAAATACCCAGTCCCGTGATAACCACTCTGTGCATAATAATCAGCTTTTTGCGCGTTTAACTGTATAAACCTCCATTAATAGAAATTACTTCACCGGTGATGTAGGAAGAACCGGGTCCGGCTAAAAATCCGACCACGGAAGCCACTTCCTCCGGCTTTCCAAATCTTCTCATGGGTATCGCACCTTTTAATTCAGCCTCACTAAGATCTGAGGTCATATCGGTAGCGATAAATCCCGGGGCAACACAGTTAACGGTAATATTTTTTCGGGCAATTTCCTGGGCCAATGCTTTTGATGCTCCAATGATACCCGCTTTGGCAGCTGAATAGTTGGTTTGTCCGGCAACGCCTTTCAAACCTGAAAGAGAAACTACATTAATTATCCTGCCAAATTTATTTTTCACCATACTCTTCAAAAGCGTACGGGTCACATAGAAAAATCCACCCAGGTGAATGTCCAGGATACTCTCCCAATCAGCATCTTCCATCCAAACCATCAGGTTGTCTTTGCGAATACCGGCATTGTTTACCAATACCTCAACGCATCGACCGGGTTCTGCTTCCAACCAGGCATCCAGCTTTTGCTGCACTTCGGCTTTATTTGCCACATCAAAAGGTAACAATGATCCGGAGCCGCCAGCTGATTCTATTTCTGACAGGGTTGCTTCTGCAGCTTCCTTATTGGATTGGTAATTTATCAATACATGATATCCCAGCTTGCTCAATTCTAAACTCACCGCCTTCCCTATTCCTCTTGACCCGCCGGTCACCAAAGCGTATTTCATATGTTTTGGTCTCTAGGTATAAAAGATACTTTTTCAACAATATTCTTTATCACAGTTTTCCAGGTAATCCCTTACATTTTGAAGGGATTCAGCTAGGGAAGAATCTTGCTCAAAGATAGGCACTATCGCCCTTAAATCAAAGAAGACCTCCCTGGATACAGACGACAGTTTGTCCGCTATTTTGAGGTAATCTACAGCCTGCAAAATGGTCACCCATTCTATAGCCAATACCTGAAAACTATTTTCAATAACTTTCTTGGTCAACAATGCCGCATTGGTCCCCATACTCACAATATCCTGATTATCATTGTTGTTCGGAATACTGTGGACATACATAGGAAAAGATAGCGTTTGATTTTCAGCTACTGTAGAAGTAGCCGTAAACTGCGCGCCTTGCATTCCAAAATTCAACCCTAAGGTCCCAAGATTGACAAATGGTGGCAACTTATTGTTCAACTTCTCATTCAATAAGAAATTCAATTGCCGCTCCGCCAACATGGATAACTTGGTAATAGCAATTTTCATCTTATCCATCTCTAACGCCACATAGTCACCATGAAAATTACCACCGTGATACACATTACCATCCTCCTCTATTACTATCGGATTATCATTGGCAGAGTTCATTTCACCTACCAATACTTTCTCCGCATAATTCAGCGTATCAAGCACCGGACCTAATACCTGAGGAATACATCTCAAGGAATAATATTCCTGGATTTTTTCCTTTGCGACGCCTTCTGTTGCCTTTTCAGCATACAGATGTCCTTGCCGGTTTCTTATTAGATGACTATCAGACAGGATCCCCCTAATCGATTCTGCTATTTTATTTTGCCCTTCGTGCAATTTGGCCCGGTTTAATGGCTCAGAGAAGTGGTCATCGTAGGCTTCAAAAAGCTCATTTAAGATAGCTGAGGCCATAGCACTCCATTTTACCAATTTTTGAGCTTTCAACAAATTGACCATGCCAATTCCGGTCATAGCAGAAGTTCCATTGATCAAAGCAAGGCCTTCTCGTTGAAACACTTCTATTGGTGCCAGCCCTTCTTTTTCAAAAACTTCTTTGGTTGGTCGAATTTCACCTTTAAACCAAACTTT
Organism: Saprospiraceae bacterium; assembly: GCA_020436955.1. Lineage (GTDB taxonomy): Bacteria > Bacteroidota > Bacteroidia > Chitinophagales > Saprospiraceae > JAGQWW01. The sequence goes on from JAGQWW010000150.1 coordinate 4,882, forward strand.
CCATTCTCCAATCAAACAACTGGCTACATGTGCCAATTGCACTAAATCACCACTGGCCCCTACACTACCATGCTCAGGTATACAAGGGAATATCTCTTTTTCAATCAACTTACTAATCAGTACCGGCACCGAAGGATGAATACCCGAACGACCTAACATCAGCGTTGTCAACCTGGCAACCAAAACTGCTTTGGAATACTCGGGTGGTAAAAAAGTACCCATACCGGTTGTATGACTCCTGATGAGGTTATACTGAAGCTCTTTGCCTTTATCCGGACTGATAATAAATTGAGCCATAGGACCAAATCCGGTATTAACACCATAGATTACTTTGTCCCTGGCAAAATCTTTTAGAAATTCGTAGCTCTTGGAAACCTGTTCAAGTGCATTGTCATCTAGTTCAACGACAGCATTTTGCTTGGTCAGGATTTCCTGAAAGCGTTTTAATTCTACTAAACCTTGTCCTATTGAAATCTTTTCCACAGAATTTATTGTTATTCGTCCTGCAATTGTAGGATGGCGGGTTTGAAAAAACGTGGCAGCAAATATAAAATAAAATCTATCCCCCATATTCATATTACAGGAAGATGCATTTGAAGGGTATAAAAAAGTGGATTTTCATATTGGCAGGAGTCCTGCTCCTGGGCTTCCTTGGGCTAAAATTATTCTTGTACTGGGTTGAAGCAGCTCCCCCGGCTGTTGAAGATAAAAGTGCGCTGGATTGGGAAAGACAAACCATTAACGACAGCACCTTTCAGGTAAAAAACAACTTCCTGCAAAAAAATGAATTTGGCATGTGGGAAATGTATCTGGAAGGTTCTCCTTTTGAAAGAGGGGTAGCCGGAGGAATGCTTTCCAAAGAATTGCTCGATTACCAGGAATATGCTTTTGCATCAGGCATTGATGAAAAAGTTCCGGGTGGTTTTTATCAATACCTTTTAAAACTCTTCATCGCATGGTTTGACAAAGACCTGCCCGAATATGTGCCGGAAGAATATCAAAAAGAAATTTACGGCTATTCCTTATTTGCCGCTGACGAATATGACTATATCGGCCAAAAATATCATCGAAAGCTCAACTACCACGCTGCACACGACATTGGACATGCCCTTCAAAACATGGGACTGGTAGCAGGATGTACCGCCGTAGCTGCCTGGGACCAAAACAGCATCGACTCAAACCTTATCATTGGAAGAAATTTTGACTTTTATGTAGGAGATGCTTTCGCAAAAAACAAAATCATCCTTTTTATGCAACCGGATGAAGGCATCCCTTTTGGCATGGTCACCTGGCCGGGATTCATGGGTGCAGTATCTGGCCTGAACATGAAAGGCATAAGTGTAACACTCAATGCAGCTCCAAATAAAATTCCGGAAGCTATCAAAATGCCGGTAGCACTACTGGCTCGGGAAATATTGCAATATGCATCCACAATCGAGGAAGCAAAAGCAGTTGCTCAAAAACATCCCACCTTCGTATCGGAGTTATTTCTAATAGGCTCGGCAGATGAAAACAGGGTAGAACTCATTGAAAAAACCCCCGATACCACCCTTTTTTATACCCAGGAAGATTACATGGTTGTGAGCAATCATTTTCAATCGCCATTTTTAAAAGAAAATGAAACCAACCTACA
>JAGQWW010000151.1 GCA_020436955.1 Saprospiraceae bacterium
AAAAACCGAACCTGTGGCCAAAGCAAAAACTATATTTACCTGTACCAATTGTGGTAGTACCTCCCCCAAATGGATGGGGAAGTGCTATAGTTGTGGAGAGTGGAATACTTATCAGGAAGAAGTCATTCAAAAAACATCTGAAAGGGAAGCCCGGAAAAGTACCTGGACCAAAAAAGACAATGAACCGCAGCCGGTCCCACTACCTGCAATCCAGGCCGGGGAAAAGGTTCGATTGGTAACACGGGACAATGAACTTAATCGGGTATTGGGAGGTGGCATAGTCCCGGGCTCACTGGTGTTATTAGGCGGCCAACCGGGTATTGGAAAGTCTACCTTGCTTTTGCAGGTTGTCTTGCAAATGAAGGAGACCATTTTATACGTATCCGGGGAAGAAAGTCAGGACCAGATTAAAATGCGTGCTGAAAGGCTTGGGCTTCAACCGGATAATGTCTTTATTCTTACAGAGACCAATTCAGAAAAGGTTCTAAAGCATGCAGAAAAACTGCAGCCTTCCCTGCTTATCATAGACTCAATTCAAACGCTTTCTTCTCCTTACATCGAATCAACGCCGGGCAGCATTTCTCAAGTGCGAGAATGTGCCGGAGAGTTGCAACGTTTTGCCAAGGAAACCAATATCCCGGTCTTTATCATCGGCCATATCACAAAAGACGGCAATCTGGCCGGGCCTAAACTGCTTGAACATATCGTTGATGCGGTACTGCAATTTGAGGGAGAGCGTCATTATAGTTATCGTATCCTACGGACTTTGAAAAATAGATTTGGTTCGACCGACGAGATGGGAATTTATGAGATGCAGGCCGACGGTCTGAGAGAAGTAAGTAATCCATCTGAATTGCTTTTGTCCCAAAAAGATGAAGAATTGAGTGGTTCGGCAGTTTGTGCAACGGTTGAGGGCATGCGTCCTATGCTGATTGAAACACAAGCGCTGGTCACCCAGGCAGTGTATGGTAATCCTCAACGGACAGCTACCGGATTTGACCTTCGTCGGCTAAGCATGTTGTTGGCTGTCCTGGAAAAGCGCGGAGGTTTCCCTTTTGGGATGCAGGACGTTTTTCTCAACATAGCAGGAGGTATTCGGGTAGATGATCCGGCAATTGATTTGGCTATCGTCGCAGCATTGGTTTCTTCTCTGGAAGATATTCCCTTGTCTCCAAGGATTTGTTTTGCCGGCGAGGTTGGGCTTTCAGGCGAGATTCGATCCGTCAATCGAATTGACCAGCGGATCCAGGAAGCAGACCGATTGGGATTTGAACAAATTTATATTTCAAAATATAATACAAAGGGATTGTCTCCTGAGCGGTATGCTATAGAAATAGTTACCTTAGGGAAGTTGGAGGAATTGTATGAGCGCCTTTTTGCCTGATGCAAAATTTTAAAAATACTTTATGTTTTGATCAAATTTATAAAGGCCTCACTTCGTTAAGGTTTTCGTAATTTTATGTCTAGATTCCTGTTTCCGGTATCCAAAACCTTTTCTATCTGATGTTCAACCTTTTCAAAAAAATTGTGGTGTGGGTTGGTGGCGCCTTCCTCCTGGTGATAGGTACCGCCGTGGTTATTACTTTCTTTTTTGAAGATGAGATAGGAGATAAGCTGGTAAAAGCTGTCAATCAGCAATTGAAAACCAGTCTTAAGGTGGAAGATTTCAACCTTTCTATTTTTGGCGGTTTCCCGGATGTGTCCGCTGAATTGATCAATGTAGTTGTTGAAGATACTGAAGGCGCTCCTTTGTTGGAAGCAGAAAAAGTCGCCTTCCGTTTACAGTTTTTCAGCCTTTTTAAAAATAACATTGAAGTCAAAAAAGTAATTGCCCAAAACGGGGCCTTACAAATTCATATCGACAAATCGGGAAAGGCTAATTACGACATCATCAAACCGGCAGCTAATCCTGATAAAAGTAATAACGACCTTGCCCTTGATATTGCAGAGGCTCAGTTTCAGGATATAGAGTTGATTTATAAAAGTGAAGCCACAGCCAATGAAGTGTACCTGGTGATGGAAAACGCTGTCTTCTCCGGTAATTTTTCTGCCCAGCAATTTGACCTGGAAAGCATGGCTAAATTGAGGAGCAGTTTTATTGAGCAAAAAGGCACACGGTTTCTTGTAGGAAAAGAAATTGGCTACATGGCTAAGGTCTTTGTCAACCTGGAAACCGGCTATTACGATTTTGCCAAGCTCGACGTAGCAATTGAAAAAAATGTCTTTCAAATTGACGGATTTATCGACCAGGGAAAGGATGGTACTGATTATGATCTCGTTGTAAATTGTTCCAAAGGAAACCTGCAATCGGTACTACAATTGCTGCCGGAACAATACCTCGAACCGGTTAAAGACTTTGAAGGGAGTGGTAATTTCCTGTTCAGTGCGACAGTTAAAGGGCGCCAAACCCGTTGGGCCAATCCGGCCATCAGTGCCAGGGTGACCATGGAAAATGCACGCATTACAAGTCCTCGTTTGAAAGATGACTTGAAGGATGTAGTGCTGGAAGCTTCGTTTACCAATGGCTCCAAGCGAAGCAATAAGTCCAGTATTTTCGAAATTTCAAAGCTAAAAGGGTATTTCAATAGAGAATTGTTGGAAGGTAAGTTACGAGTAGCTAACCTCGATGATCCGGATGTTTTATTACAATTGGATGGCGCCATTCCTATGCAATCCATTTTTCCACTTTTTAATAATGCTTCGATTACCGATGCCGGTGGAGAAATTGAAATCAAAAAGTTCAAACTGGAAGGGAAGTATTCGGATATGGTCAATCCTTCCCGCATTTACCTGGTCAAAGCAAGTGGTAAGCTTGAATTTGACGATGCCAGCCTGGAAGTCCACAATGAAGAGCTGGTGTTTGATAAAGGAACCCTACAGATTGAAAACAATAAATTGAGCCTTAAGGAACTTCGATTTGAAGGTGCCGGAAGCGATATGTTGTTTACCGGGGAAGTAGAGAATCTTTTGCCTGTAATTTTTGCTGACTCCCTCAATAGTAAAAACGCATTGCTGACTTTCAAATCATCATTGGTGGCTGAAGAAATGGATCTGGATCGATTGGTAGGATTAACCAAAGTGAGTGAAGAAAAAAAGGAGGCTGCCGGAAGCACCGTTGCTGTTGATTCCCTTCAAAAAGACAGAACTCAGAAACAAAGTCGGATTACCTCCTTTTTAAAAGGAACCTTTGAAGCGAAGGTGAAAGACTTTAATTACGATAAAATTGTCGGCGAAGACTTTGTGGGTAGCTTCACCATCGAAAACAACGAATTGGTGGTTAAAGGTGAGGCAAAAGGAATGGAGGGCTATTTTGACCTTGATGGCACTATGTTTTTTACTGAAGAGCCTTACCTGGTCGCAAAGATCGAAGCAAACGAAATCAACATAAAAGACTTCTTCCAACAGTCTCAAAATTTCAATCAGGACTACATTACGGACGAAAACCTTGATGGGTCCTTGACTGCAAGGATATTGATAGATGCATTTTGGAACGAAAAGGCTGAATACCAGGGCGATAAATTACATGTATTGGCAGGTCTGAGTATTGAAAATGGTGAGCTCAAAAACCTGAAGCTTTTAGAGTCATTTTCCAGTTACATCCACATGGAAGATTTGAAGCATATAAAGTTTGAGGATCTGGAAAATTGGCTGGAGATTAAAAATAACACGGTTCATCTACCGGTAATGTTTATTAGCAGCAATGCTTTGAATATGACGGCTTCCGGTAAACATACCTTTGACCAGGAAATCGATTATTTTTTAAAAATTAATGCCGGCCAGGTCCTTGTGAATCGAATTAAGCCACATAATCCAAGTCTTGATCCACAAAGCACGCAGAAAAAAGGCTGGTTCAATTTGTATTATACCATCGATGGTACTACCAGTGATTTTGAAGTGAAAACCAGTCGAAAAAAAGTGATGGATGCCTTTGTGCAATCTGACATTCAAAAGAAAAGAATTCAGTCTGAATTGGTGAAGGCTTTTGGCCCGATTGAATTTGATACAGAGCCACAAGCATGGCAAGATGTTGGAGGCAGCACGCCATTCACACCGCTCAGGGAAGCGTTCAAACCGGTGGAAACCAACACGAAAATGTTTGATAAGCCCAAAGAATCCCCAAAAAAGAAGAACAAAGTCGAAGAAGATGAATTTATAGATTGGGACAATTAATTATTGCTCAATAAATAAAGACTACATATGGAAAAACTGGACCTGATAATTGTGGGTGCCGGACCTACCGGTTTGAGTTGCGGAATAGAGGCCAAAAAAGCCGGTCTGGATTTTCTTATTTTGGAAAAAGGAGTGCTTGTAAATTCCTTGTTCCATTTCCCCACCAACATGACTTTTTTCTCCACCTCCAAATTATTGGAAATTGGAGAGGTGCCTTTCATTTCACACAATGAAAAACCTACCCGAAGAGAGGCCTTGGAATACTACAGGCGTATAAAAGAGACCTGGAAGTTGCCGGTAAAGACTTTTACACCGGTGGAAAATATTAAGAAAGTGGAAGGTGGGTACAAAGTGATTACTCCAAAGCAAGCTTATTTTACCAGGACCATCATTGTCAGCAGTGGATTTTATGATGTGCCACGGTTAATGGAAGTGCCAGGTGAAGCGTTACCAAAAGTAAAACACTATTACGATGAGGCCCATCCATATATCGGTCAGAAGGTATTGGTAGTCGGAGCGGCTAATTCTGCCTGCGATGTTGCATTGGAATTGTGGCAAAAGGGTGCAGCGGTAACGATGGCAATCCGCGAGGGTGAAATTTACCCAAGAGTGAAGTATTGGATAAAACCCAATATTGAAAACAGAATCAAAGAAGGAAGTATACCGGCCTATTTCCATACTACTGTAAAAGAGATTTTACCGGATGCAGTAATACTGCAAACACCGGAAGGGGAGAAGACGATTGAAAATGATGTGGTGATGGCGATGACGGGATATCAACCCAATTACAAGATGCTAAAGCAGTTCGGTATCGAAATTCCGGATGATGAAACCCGCATTCCTGTATATAACAATGATACATTTGAAACGAACCTTCCCGGCGTTTACCTGGCTGGAGTCGTATGTGCAGGCATGAATACCAGCAAGCTATTCATTGAAAACACCCGTGACCACGGGGCTATTATTGTGAAGGATATTTTACAAAAAATTGGGAAAGAGGAGGAGTAGGAAAATAGCTATTGGCTGCCAAAAGCTAACAGCCAATAGCCAAAGGCCTTTTAATTGGCCATTTCAGACAAGAATTTGATTCTCACCAGTTGAATTTCTTCGATGGTGATATCGTCTTCCTGCAATTCCTGGTATGCAGCTTCCGGATCGTCAGTTTCAGCTTCACGGAAGTAATCGTAGATATCTTCCTGCGTATATTCGTCTACCTGCTCATCGAGGTAATAATCCAGATTTACTTTTGTGCCACTGATAACAATTGCATCCAATTCGTCCATCAGCTCTTCCATGGTCAAGTCATTTTGACTGGCAATCTCAGGCAACGGCAATTTGCGGTCGATGGCTTTGATGATTTCAACCTTGATTTTTGATTTGTTTGCTACCTGTTTAATAACAAAATCGGTAGGTCTTTCTATCTCATTTTCCTCAACATATTGCTTGATAAGGTCGAGGAAAGGTTTAGCATAACGTTTTGCTTTACCCAAACTTACCCCACTCACTTTGGTCATATCGTCCATGGAGATAGGATACTGGGTTGCCATATCGTCCAAACTGGGATCCTGGAAGATTACAAACGGTGGAACTCCTTTCTTCTTGGCTTCCTGTTTACGAAGGTCCTTCAGCATTCGAACGAGCGTGGTGTCCAATACAGCTGTTTTTCCGGAAGAGCTGTCATCTTCAATATCCAATTCATCATAATTGTGATTGATTGGAATCTTGAAGGATTGTGGGTCACCCAGGAATACTTTTCCTTCCTCTGTAACTTTCAACACGCCGTAGGTCTCAATATCCTTCCGTAAAAATTTATGAAGGATAGCCTGACGTAAAACTGAGCTCCAGAAGGTCTCGTCTTTGTCCTTACCTACGCCAAATAACGGCCGTTGCGTAAAACGGAAATCTTTCATTTCCTTGGTTTCTTTTCCGGTAAGGAAGTCAACCAGGGTTTTCAAAGTATAATTTTCATCCAGGTTCAGCACTGCTTGCAAAGCATTCTTCATTTCTTCCTGGACCTCCACTTTTTCTTTTGGATTTTTACAATTGTCGCACATCTTGTTGCACTCTTCCACTTCAAAGTCTTCCCCAAAATAAGACAACAAGAATTGACGACGGCAGGAGGTCGTTTCAGCGTAAGCTTCCACTTCCTGCATCAACAAACTACCCATTTCGCGTTCCGCCACCGGTTTGTCGCGCAAGAATTTTTCAAGCTTCAAAATATCCTTGTATGAATAAAAAGCCACACAGCGACCTTCCAATCCGTCTCTACCGGCACGTCCGGTCTCCTGATAGTAATTTTCTATACTTTTTGGAATATCGTAATGAATGACAAA
>JAGQWW010000152.1 GCA_020436955.1 Saprospiraceae bacterium
TGAAACATGGGATATGGGATTGTCGGTAGGTGCAGGAATACAGGTTGAAAAAGTACTTTTCGACCTGCGATACACAAGAGGTTTAAGAAACATTGAAAAATCAAATCAGATAGGAGGAATTGAATTTAGCAATCCTTCTAAAAATTATAACATTCAGGCTTCTGTAGGAATATTTTTCTAACAGTATTGTCTGAAACATTTTTTAACCAAAAAACTATTATTATGAGTGCTTTAGAAGATAAAATTAAAGGTAACTGGAACGAAATTAAAGGTAAAATCAAACAAGAATACGGTCAATTGACTGATGACGATCTTACCTATGCAGAAGGTCAGGAAGACGAATTGATCGGCCGTTTGCAAAGCAAATTAGGCAAAACCAAAGAAGAGGTAAAGGATTTTATTGATGCCATCTAAGCATCAAATTAAAGTCACTTTTTAACCTTAAAAACATCCCCAAAATGAAATTTCCAAAGCAAATCCTATTCGCCATACCCATATTCGGTATGATAACTTTCTCAGCCTGTAGCGACCAAAAGTCGAATGACGATAACGCTACAGTAGAAGTAGACGATTATACACCGGCAATAGAAAAAGTAAGGGCAGGTACTTATCCATTTGAATTAACACTTGACCCTGAATTTAGTCCAGAAATGGGAAATTTTACCTATCGTTTGCCTGAGCCGGTGGTAACGCCTGAAACAGATCAGGGCAAAAATCCACAAGCCAGAATGGTTAAAAACATGCCTGATGCATATAATACGACTGAGGTAGATAAAGCCCCCGTATTTGGGAAAGACTGCAACACTGCAGAAGATCCTCAAAAATGTACAAATGAAGCCATCCAATCTTACTTCTTTGATGTGATTTCTTACCCTGAAGAAGCAAAAGAAAACCATCAGGAAGGATACTACAACGTTACTTTTACCCTGGATGAAAACGGAAAGGTAGGAGAAGATTTTCGCGTTGTTACCAAAGATGCTCCTTGTGATGGTTGTGCAGAGGCAGCAGTAACTGCCATAGCAGAAATGCCAGCCTGGCAGCCAGCCATCAAGGACGGCAAACCGGTTACAGTAGAATTGACCATACCTGTAAGATTTCATTACAGGATGAAATAAAGAATTAAGTATTAAGGTGTATTAGGTTACCCCGATATGACGCTTAGGTTGTATCGGGGTTTTCATTTCACCATTTTGTTCCTACCTTTTCCCAAAATACTACAAGCAATGACCGGACCTGATAAAGATGCCATCTTCCCGATGCCTGGCCAACAACGATTGTGCTTCTTAAAAAACATCATTCAAAACCCTAACATTGAGGTTGGAGATTATACCTATTACGATGACTTTGAAGATGTGCACAATTTTGAAAAAAACGTCAAATACCATTTCGATTTCATTGGTGATAAACTCATTATCGGCAAATTTTGCATGATAGCATCTGATGTTACTTTTATCATGAATGGCGGTAATCATCTTTCGGACAGTATTTCAGCCTATCCATTTGCGATTTTTGGAAACGGGTGGGAAGGAGCCATGAAAGGTAAGTCCTATCCCTATCGTGGAGATACGATCATCGGCAATGATGTCTGGATTGGGTACAAGGCGGTGATTATGCCCGGTGTGACAATAGGTGATGGAGCCATCATTGGAACCAAATCGGTGGTGACCAAAGATGTGGCTCCATATTCGATTGTAGGTGGAAATCCGGCAAAAGAAATCAAAAAACGATTTGAAGAAAAGACCATTGAAAAACTACAAGCAATAGCATGGTGGGATTGGCCGCCGGAGCAGATTGGCAAGTATGCACATTTGCTGGCAGGAGGTGATTTGGAGGGGTTGATTAATCTACATAGATCAAGTTAAACCATTAGGTTATTGAGTATCTACAGGGTATTATTCCTGCCTCCTGGTTTTCTTAGAAATCAAACTACTCAACCGATATTTGTTGTCATCCCACTTTTCAAAAAAGGCATTGGGCTTTTCGCTGAGTTCATCACCAATTAAAAAGCCCAATGGCTTGGTGACGTCGATATGGTCAAGCACAACTTTTATGATGGCCAGAATAGGCAGGGCTAAAATCATACCTGCAATACCATACATGATTTGGCCAAAAATCAAGGAAAGAATAGCAGCAAAGGGATTAAGTTTAACACTGTTGCCCACAATTTTGGGCGTTATCAAATTACCTTCTATTGCTTGGACTACTACAAAAAGGCCAATTACTGCCAATGGTTGCCAGGTGGTATCCGTAGTGGCCAGTGTATATAAAAATGGTAGTAGCCCACCGATTATAGTTCCGATATAAGGAATAACCGCTAAGAATGCCGCGAGGAAACCCCAGAAAAAAGCATAGTCGACTCCGATAATCATCAGGCCGATACTATTCAACAATCCTAATATAATGATGACCATCAAGAGGCCGTAGAGGTACTGTTGTGTCACATGTTGAATGCCCGTCACCATGTCCTGCACATTGTCTTTTCGGTGGTCTTCTGTCTGTTGTACGATAAAATTTTTCAAACCCTTTTTATACAACAAAAAGAAAAAAGCAAAAAGAAAAGTAAGTAGCAAATTAGCGAAGAATCCTGTTGACTCAGTCAATCCGGAAGCAAATACCCCAACAGGCTTATCGATAGAGGAAGTAAGGTTTTCAACTATAAAATCAATGCTATCCTGCTTAGACAGTTGGAATTTTTCTGCCAGCCAGCCGAATGCTTCATTTATAAGCTCCCCTCCCCTTTCGGTTACAACCGGAATTTCATCCAATGCACCTTTTAGCTGCATTCCAAACAGAAAGAAACTAGCTAAAACAGGTACAATTACCACTAAAAATGAAACAATGATGGATAGCCAATTCGGTTTTATCCTGGGCTGAAAATAACTGTGAATGGGATTCATCAGTAAGGCAAGCATAAAGGCAAAAACAATAGGAAGCACAAATTGCTTTCCTTGAATCAGTAAAAATCCTGTTAAGACAATTACGATTAATAAATGACTGAGCTTGCGTATATCCATCCAGTTGGTTCGTTGAGTTTTGAGCTTACAATATAGTGAACCACAAGGAAAGGAGGGAAGTTCATAAAAACGGTGCGCGGTACGCGGGATGTGGTGTGCGGAGTATCCCGCATACCGCAGACCTCCTTAATCCATTTTCCCTTTCAAAAATTCTCTAGCTAATTGATTGGCCTGCTGAGCAGCTTCTTCGTTGTAGCGAGGGCTGGTTGGGTTGGCAAATGCATGATCCGCTTTAAAGCCTTTAACTTCCAGGTTTTTACCGGTTGCTTTGGCTAATGCTTCAAATTTTTTCATCACATCTTCATTGATCCATTTGTCCTGATCAGCGTAGATACAAAGAATATCAGCTTTTATGGGTGCCAGGTCTTTTGCTTCTGTTACCGGCATACCATAATACATTACACAACCATTGCCCTGGTCACCTGCAAGGATGGATGCTCTAAGGGACCATCCACCTCCAAAACACCAGCCTATGGTATAGATTTTTGCATCGGCACCTGCTCTATTTAACGCACCCTGGATGATTGCATTGGCACGTTCCTCTTTCACAGCGCCCATATATTCCTGAGCTTCTTCTCGAGTGGTCGCTACATTGCCATCATAAATATCCAGTGCCATTACTTCGACATTGCCCAATTCTTTGCTCAATCTGTCAGCCTCTCTTTTGATATGATCGTTGAGTCCCCACCATTCATGGATAACAAACAGGTAGTTTTTGGTTGGAGCCTCACTTTTTACATAATAAGCTTGCCCATCCTTACCATCTGGCGTTGGAAAAGAAACCATCTCTCCCATTGGATCAAATGCTATCGCTTCCGGATTTTCATGTTTATCGCGGAATTCTTGATCAGATGCAAATTTTGCCATTCCTTCTGCATCTTTCTCATGAGAAGTCTGGTTGTTTTCAGTATTGGACTGCTGACAAGATGCCAGCATCAAGATGGATACAAATAAGTAAATGAAGTTTTTCATGTTTGTTCGATTTTATGGTGAAAGTGGGTTTTTGGTGTTCGGGATTCGGTGTTCGGGGTTCGCTTTTCGTAATTCGTACATCGTAAACCGTAAATTCATTCGTCATCCGTCATTCGTCATTTCTTAGAACCACTTCCGTTGCCTTCGACAGGCTCAGGCAATTAAGATTGTAAAAGATAAATTACCAGTGATAAAATCCTTTTTAAGACCCTTTCCCATCTTGTTCCCTGAGCTTGTCGAAGGGAACGAAGATTGAGTTCGCTTTTCGGTTTTCGGAGTTCGCTATTCGTAATTCGTACATTGTAAATCGTAAATTCATTCGTCACTCGTCACTCGTCATTCGTCATTTCTCAATCAATCTCCCTACACGCTTCGTATAAATCTTTCCACTCTTTTCGATTTCTTACTACCATTTCCAAATACTCTTGCCATACTTTTTTATCCTGTACAGGGTCCTTGATTACGGCGCCGTTGATACCGGCTGCGAGGTCTTCAGCTTTCAATTTTCCGGAACCAAAATGAGTGGCCAGCGCTTGTCCTGATTGTATAACTGAGATGGCTTCAGCTGTACTAAGTGTGCTACTTGGAGACTTTAACCTTGTTTTGCCATCAATTGTTTTGCCGTCGCGCAATTCTCTAAATATAGTGACCAGCCTTTTGATTTCTTTTAAGGGCACTACATCTTCCGGTAGTTCCAAAGTCTTGCCTAATTTTTCCACCCTTGTTTTTACAATTTCAACTTCCTGTTCCAAACTGGATGGCAAAGGCATCACCACCGTATTGAATCGTCTGCGCAAAGCCGAGGAAAGGTCATGTACGCCTTTGTCACGGTCATTTGCTGTAGCAATGATGTTGAAACCCCGGGCGGCTTGCACCTCTGTATTAAGTTCGGGTATCGGCAAGGTCTTTTCCGACAACAGGGTTATTAGACTGTCCTGTACATCACTTGGAATACGGGTCAACTCTTCGACTCGAGCAATTTTCCCTTCAGCCATGGCATCCATCACAGGACTTGGTACCAATGCTTTGTCGGAAGGTCCTTCGGCAATTAGCCTTGCATAATTCCATCCATAGCGCAAAGCATCTTCTGACATGCCGGCTGTCCCTTGCACCAGTCGTTTACTATCTCCACTGATGGCAGCTGCCAGGTGTTCAGACACCCAGGTTTTGGCTGTACCCGGGATACCTACCAACAACAATGCACGGTCTGTTACGAGGGTAGCAACCGCAATTTCCATCAATCTTTGATTGCCTATATATTTAGCTTCAATTTCAAACCCGTTTTTCAGTTTTCCACCGGTCAAATAGGTTACTACTGCCCATGGTGACAAATGCCAATTCGGTGGTTTGGGTCTGTCATCTGCTTTGGCCAAAGCCGCTAATTCTTCAGCATATGCTTCTTCCACATGGGGACGTAAAATCTTTCCTTCTTTATTCATGCCGGCTTATTGTTCAACAAACAATTCTTCAAAAACTTCATCCAATTCATCAAAAGACTTGTACCCTACTTTTTCTTCATCACCACCTTTCAAACACATGCCTTCCGGCTGGAAATTTTCAAAAATGATATCCCATTCTTCCTGGGAGAAATTTCCAAACATCCAAACCTTTTGGTTAGCACAGTTTTCCTTTAAAAAGGAATGAAATGCTTCGTTTTGGATGATTTGAGACAGCTCAATTTGATTTTTTGAGAAGTCGAATACAAAGTAATCAACATGCCCTTCAAATTGTTCCAGAATCTGTTTGATAAATTCCAGATCAAGGTCCTCATCAAATACAATTTCTTTAAAAACTGTGAGGTCATTAAGTCCCATTGCTACGTCTACGCCGGACAAAAAAGGTAATTGGACTGCCTTTAGATTTAAATCTGAAGCAACTTGCTTTATTTCTTCAGCATTTTGCATCCCAAATTCTCCAATAAATTGCAGACCGTCCAGCCATTCAACCATGGCGGCAACCATAGCGGGAGCAACATAGCCCTCTTCACCTTCTGCCAGACAAAAGCCCATCCAATCTACCTCCCATGCTGCAAAATATCGGGCATCAGTAAGATTGGTTACTGCATTTATTTTCACTTTTCTTTTCAACATACCTTATCAATTTAAAATGGAGCCCCAAAGGTACAAAGGCTAAAAGAATCCAAATCTATTCTGCAGAAAGACTTTGATCAGGAATTTGCCAGTATCTTTGTTTCAAAATTTACGCTTTGGCCGGAATTTACCTCCATATCCCTTTTTGCAAGCAAGCTTGTCATTATTGCAATTTTCACTTTTCCACCACCTTGAACCTCAAAGCTGATTTGGTAAAAGCTATACTTTTGGAAATAGAACTTCAAAAGAATTATTTAAAAGGTGAAACTATAGATACCATTTATTTTGGAGGAGGCACACCTTCGTTACTATCCAGGCAGGAGCTAGACGCTATTTTTAAAAAAATCTATGAAAATTTTGATGTCCATCCCT
>JAGQWW010000153.1 GCA_020436955.1 Saprospiraceae bacterium
CATTAACTCCGGGGAATACCCTCTTTTCCTGTTTGGTCTTTACATTTAATCTACACAAGCCTTTAATGGAAGTAAACCACCATATGGAAGGGTTCTCCTGATCAATCTGGATATCAAAAAGTAACAAGCTGTCAATTGAAGAACCAGTTCTATAGTGTTCAAAAGCTTGATTTTTGGGGTTGAACCGATATATTCCTTTTTGTCGGTAAAATGAACTTAGTTTACAAAAAATATGGCCGTTTTGGTCCTCAAAAAATTTGTCTGGAAATTGCTGAGCATTTCTGGAAGGAGGTAATCCAGCAACTTTTTCTAAGTTGCCTCCTATTTGGTCGAGGAAGTAAAAACCTGCCCGGGTTCCAATCCAAATAGAACTGTCAGAGGATTGAAAAATAGCAGTGACAGTATTCTCCGGTGAATTTTCCTTTGCCTCAGGATTTATTTTATAAAAATTAAACTTCAGACTATTTAGGTTTACCTTTTCGATTCCTCCCCATTGGCCCAGCCAAATATTCCCTGACTGGTCTTCCATCCAGGAAAGTGTATAATCATTGGATAGCCCGAAGTGATTATTTTCAAATTTTTCAAAGGATAAAAATTTCCCTGAATTTGGATTCCATGCATAGATTTTAAAAGCAGAATTGAACCAAATGTTACCCTTGGCATCCTCTTCAATCATCCAACATATTTTAGAAATATAATTTTTTGGAAGATTGGACGGCTTTGAAAGTTTCCAACTTTTTAGATTTAATCTGAAAAACCCACTTGGGGTTCCAATAAAAGCAATTGAATCATTCCAAAAATGCAATCTTGATGGCACGATTTCCTTTTGGTTCCATCTAATAAATCTTCCTGCCTGAATTTTACCGGATTTAAAATTTAATTCGAACCAATTATTATTGGAACAAACCCATGCGATGGAATCATTTTTAATATCAAAATCCGATATGTTAGATCGGTTAGTATAATGCGGATTTTCATTTTTCAAAACTGAAATCCGAACTTGATTTTTGTTGTCAAAAATGTAAATTCCTTCTGTAGTGAAAACTAGTTTTTCATTTTTGGGTAAACTATCTATACGGACAACATTTGGAGAGCTATTGATTGATTTCTCGGTGGATGCTTCCTCAATTGCAATTTCAAAAATTTCTTGAGAAGCAGGTTGATATCTAAACAGTCCTGTACTGGTTCCTATCCAAAGGTCTCCTTGCTTATCCAGGAACAAATCTTCTACGGCCAGAAATTCTTTTTTATATCCATTTGCCAATTTAGCTTCAAATGGGATCAGGTTTTGTCCATCCCATCTGAACAGACCTGCAGAAGTACCTAACCAGACAAACCCATCTAAGTCCTGCTGCATTGCATAGACTTTTGAGTATGGAAGTCCGCTTTTTTCTCCGATAGGTTCTGTTTGGACGAAAGGTACTTGCGCTCCTATATTTTGAATAAAGGAAAGCATTAATAGGAAAGGACCAAGTAATTGTTTTAAAAATATCAACTATGCTTATTTCTTTCAAATTTTAAAAAAGCTGTCAATATTTCAAATTTCCAGGAAAGTGGAAGTCGATATTTTTACACTTTTTAATACTTAGTTATTGAAAAGAAAGATAAAGTTACCACCAATCAGGCTTTACCAATTGGATAAAAAAAGGGCCCTTGAATTTTCAAGGGCCCTTTTCAAAACAACAAATCTAATTTACGCTACAGTGGTGGCTTGAGGAGCCGCCTCTAGTATTTCTTCATTTGCTTTGTCAGCAAATTTTTCAAAGTTTTTATTGAAAAGATTAGCCAGGTGATTGGCTTTCTTGTCGTAAGCTTCCTTGTCAGTCCAGGTGTTTCTTGGATGCAATAAATCAGCCGGAACGTTTGTACATTCATTTGGCATAAGCAAACCAAATACTTCGTGGGTTGAATAAGAAACGTGTTCTAATTCATCATTCAAAGCAGCAGTGATCATCGCGCGGGTGTATTTCAATTTCATACGATTACCTACGCCATATTCTCCACCGGTCCAGCCTGTATTGACCAACCATACGTTTACGCCATGTTCTTCCATTTTTTTACCTAACATTTCTGCGTAAGCAGTTGGGTGCAACGGCATAAACGGAGCGCCAAAACAAGCAGAGAATGTTACTTGTGGTTCTGTAATACCCTCTTCGGTACCTGCAACTTTAGCAGTGTAGCCAGAGATAAAATGGAACATTGCCTGACCTGGTGTAAGCTTTGAGATTGGAGGCAATACACCAAAGGCATCACAAGTCAAAAAGAATATGTTGGTTGGATGCCCTGCTTTTGAAACCGGCAAAGCGTTATTGATATGATAAATTGGATAAGAAACCCTCGTGTTTTCAGTGATATCTGCTCTGGAAAAATCTACGGTACGTGTACCTTCTTCGTAGATGATGTTTTCCAATAAAGCTCCATGCTTGATTGCTTTAAAGATATCCGGTTCTTTTTCTTCAGTTAGGTCTATACATTTTGCGTAACAACCGCCTTCAAAATTGAATACTCCTTCTTTGCTCCAACCATGTTCATCATCTCCGATAAGATTTCTTTCAGGGTCAGCACTCAAGGTTGTTTTTCCAGTACCTGACAAGCCAAAGAAAATCGCTGTATCTCCGTCCGCTCCAACGTTTGCTGAGCAGTGCATGGAAAGTGTTTCTTTTTGATGCGGTAGGATAAAGTTCAAAGCAGAGAAAATCCCTTTCTTCATCTCACCGGTATAACCAGTTCCACCAATCAGAATTTCCTTTTCAGTGAAATTTAAAATTGCAAAGTTGTGTTGACGAGTGCCGTCGACAGTAGGTTCCGCATGGAAACCCGGAGCACAGATGATGGTCCACTCAGGTGAGAATGTTTTTAACTCCTCAGCAGTTGGACACAAAAACATATTGTTGACAAACAAGTTACTCCATGCATATTCTGTAACAACCTGAATATTCATGCGGTATCTGTCATCCGCACATGCATACACATCTCTCAGATACATACTCTTGTTCTCAAAATATGCTACTACTTTTTTGCGCAAGGCTTTGTAAGCATCAGCATCAAAAGGCAAATTGATGTTACCCCAATCAACTGAGTTAGCAGTAATATCATCTTTTACGATGAATCGGTCCTTTGGCGAACGACCGGTAAACTCACCAGTGTCGATTGCCAAGGCACCCATGTCAGAAAGTGTTCCCTGATTCTGGCAAACGGAGTGCTCAATTAGTTCGGATGGAGTAAGGTTATCGTAAACGGAAGACGGGTTTTTAATACCCAATTCAGAAAGTCTGGTAGTCAAATTATTAGTTCCTCTTGAACTCATGGTTAGGACTTTTTTGGAAAAAATACCCTCGTTTAGGCAAAACGTTTACAGGCATTTTCGCCGGATTAATAATACTACTTTCAGGGCTTAGGATACAAAGGTAAGGAAGAAACCAGTGAAATTCTAGAGACCTCCCAAGGTCGCATATTTAGTGTAAAAAGTACAGTAAAAATGCGTTAGGCACATTCGCATGAAATGATTTTGAATAAAACTGATTTCCGGGAATTATCTTTTCTGAAATAGATATTTTTAGAATTTCATTTCAAGAAAAAAATCATCGAATTTCACTCCCCGAAAAATATTTTTTAAAAATAATTACTCAAGTTAGGCCAAATTCATGCGATTAGTAAATGATATCCGTCAATCTGCTACTTTGCCCGGCGCCTTTTATAAGGACCTGTCTCTCTTTGAAAAAAGTATAGAAAAGGTATTTGCTTCCACCTGGCAATTTGTGGATGGGGTGTCTAATTTATTGATTGAAAACAACCTGGTTCCTTTCGAATTCCTACCCGGAATTTTGAGTGAACCACTGCTTATGGCTAGAGATAAAAGCGGATCAGAGAAATGCATGTCGAACGTCTGCACTCATAGAGGTATGTTACTTCAGGAAGCACCTGGTAATAGCTCACGTTTACGCTGTAGATACCATGGTCGGTGTTTTCATTTGGATGGAAAATTTGCCAGTATGCCCAAATTTGAATTGGTTGAAAATTTTCCAACTGATTCGGATAACCTTAGTGCTGTTCCATTTTCAAAATTGTTTGGAAACTATTTTGTCTCATTGCAGCCTACCCTCCCATTAGAAACAATGGTGGACCCAATCTTGAAAAGGTTGAGTTGGATGCCATTTGAAACCCTGATTCCGGTAAAAGAGGCATCAACAGACTTTGAAATTGAAGCGCACTGGGCTTTGTATGTAGACAATTTTCTTGAAGGATTTCATATACCGTTTGTTCATCCGGCTTTGAATCAAGCCATTGTATTTGATAATTATGAAACCGTATTATACGATTGGTGTAATCTTCAGATTGGGCCTGCCAAAGAAGGAGAACCTCATTTTGATATTCCTGTGGGTGCGGAAGATTTTGGTAAAAAGATTTATGGGTATTATTGGTGGGTTTATCCCAACCTGATGCTCAATTTTTATCCTTGGGGACTATCATTAAATTATGTTCAACCTTTATCTTCTTCCAAAACGAAAATCCTTTTTCGAACTTTTCGCTTTCCGGACCAGCCTTTCAATCGTGAAGATTTTGCACTGGATCAAACAGAGATGGAAGATGAAGCTGTAGTAGAAGCGGTATATAAAGGGTTGCAATCCAGATATTACGAGGCAGGACGATTTTCACCGGAAATGGAAAAAGGTGTGCATCATTTTCACCTTTTATTACAGGATGCATTGTTAAATGAATAAAAAATGTGACTATTGGACTAATAAAGGGTCTTAAAGTCGTCAAAGTTTACGGAATGAATTCGCTAATTTCGTAACACTATTTTTTTAGACTCAAAAAACAACGATATGGACTTAATGGACCTAATGCAAGGCCAACTTTCCCAAGGCTTGCTAGATCAGCTTAGCAATCAAATTGGAGTTGATGACAAACAAAAAACAGCAACAGCTGCTACCGGTATTATTTCTACCCTGATGACGGCTATGGCTAAAAATGCCCAAAATCCACAAGGAGCCGCATCCTTAGCTAATGCCCTTGAAAAGGACCATGATGGAAGTATATTGGATAATATTTCCGGTTTGTTAAATGGAAATATTGGTCAAACCAACCAAAGAGCTGCCAATGGCGAAGGGATCATTAAACATATCCTGGGCGAAAGACAAAATGGTGCGGTGAATATGATTAGCCAAATGAGCGGTTTGGACAGTAATAAAACCAGCAATCTTATGACTATGTTGGCTCCAATTCTAATGGGTATGTTGGGTCAGCAGAAAAAGCAGCAAGGTTTGGATGTTGGTGGTATTGCCAGCTTGTTGATGAATAATGTTCAACAAGGTCAGGGAAGCAATCCATTGATGGACATGGCTACCCGATTTTTGGACCAGGATGGTGATGGCAGTGTAGTGGACGACATCCTTGGAGGACTTGGAAAGAAATTTTTGGGCAATCTTTTTGGCGGTAAATAAGCTAAATTGATTCAAAAGATAGTTTGTTAGGTCTAATTGACAGGTTTCTTTCACCTGTTTTACATTAAACCCAAACATATTTTGGAAAAAATAAAAGGGTGCAGCAACTTTGTGCACCCTTTTTTCGTGCTATAGGGATTATACCAATTCATTCGAACACGCAATTAATTTTTAAAAAAGATATGCAGCAAGACGATTCGTTTAAAAAACTGGTTTCGCATTGTAAAGAATATGGATTCATTTATCAATCCAGTGAAATATATGATGGACTTAGCGCCGTATATGATTACGGCCCATATGGTTCAGCTTTAAAAAATAATATCAAGGAATATTGGTGGAAATCAATGGTTCAGATGCATGACAACATCGTAGGTATTGATGCTGCCATTTTTATGCATCCTAAAACCTGGAAGGCATCCGGCCACGTCGATGCTTTTAACGACCCGCTTATTGATAACAAGGACTCAAAAAAGCGCTATCGTGCTGATGTATTGGTAGAGGATTACCTTGACAAGCTTACTGCTAAGATGGATAAGGAGGTTGAAAAAGCCAGTAAGCGTTTTGATAGTTTTGACGAAGCTATTTTCCGTTCGACCAACGAAAGAGTTTTACGCAATCAGGAAAAATACGATGAAGTTGCCGGTCGCCTTGCAACTTGTATGACCAACGGAGATCTGGAAGGATTGAAAAACCTGATTGATGAATTAGAAATTGCTGACCCTGAAAGTGGTTCCCGAAACTGGACAGAAGTACGCCAGTTTAACCTTATGTTCTCCACACAAATGGGTAACATCGCTGGTGAAGAAGGCAAATTGTACCTGCGTCCTGAAACGGCTCAAGGTATTTTTGTAAACTTCCTGAATGTTCAAAAAACCACCCGTCAGAAAATTCCTTTTGGTATTGCTCAGATAGGAAAAGCTTTCAGAAATGAAATTGTGGCAAGACAATTCATTTT
>JAGQWW010000154.1 GCA_020436955.1 Saprospiraceae bacterium
TTCTTTTTAAAAATCAGCAAAAAACACTCGGCCCATTCCATTATCCCGAAAACATCCATCATTTGAAATAGGAGGACGGCCCACCACATCCAGAATGTATCCCATCCAGGGCGTACGGATTTTAAAAGGTAAAAACTGAAGAGATGCCTGACCAATCGCTGCAAACGGATGGGAAGGAATATTACAATGTGTTGAATCCTCAATAGAATTGCAGCAATCAAATGAAGGATTTTAGTGAAAATCTTTTGGGAAGAAATGGTCTGCAACACGAGCCTTGCCCGGGACAAAATCTGCCCAATCAGCAACTGTAGACATAATTCTTACAATGCCACTGGTTGGTATATTATCGATAAAATCAGTAGTAAATCGGTTGGCAAAAGAAGTCAATCCCGGATTGTGGCCAAATAGGAATACCGTATCCCATTCATTATTCAATTCATTGACTATATCCTGAAGGTCCTCTACAAAGGCTTCATAAATATCATTTTCTAACCAGATTTCTTCGTTGTGGATATGAAAGGCTGCGGCAAAGTACTTAGCAGTGGTATAGGCTCGGTTCGCGGGACTACTTACAATCTTGTCCGGTTTATATCCTTTGGCTTCCAAAAGAGCAGCCATAAATGGTGCATCCTTTAGGCCGCGTTTATTCAAAGGTCTATCAAAATCAGTTAGTTCAGGAAAATCCCAACTGGATTTGGCGTGTCGGATGAGATAAAGTGTTTTCATGATTTTTTGAATCTACTTGAGCCAATATTAACCTTTCTTTTAAACAAAAGAGCGCTTCTTTACCTGAAAAATAATTTTCTTTGAGCAAATTTTACGTATGCGCTACTTCATTCCATTTTTAATGCTTTTGGTGCTGGGTGCTTGTAACACCAAACAAGTCAACCAAACCCGCCTTCCTGAAAATGTTCAAATAGGATTTTACAACGTAGAAAACCTGTTTGATACTATTGATAACCCATTGAAAAATGATGATGAGTTTACTCCACAGGGAGAGAAGCAATATACCACCGACAGATACCAAAAGAAACTGGAAAATATCACGAGAGTTTTCACAGAAATGGGCATGCCAGCTATCATCGGTATGTGTGAAGTGGAAAATGAAGCAGTACTAAAGGACCTTGTCCAAACAGGAACTTTTAAAGACTTTCCCTACAAAATCGTTCACTTTGAATCTCCAGATGAAAGAGGTATCGATAATGCGCTTATTTATCGAACTGACCTTTTTAAAGTAATCGCCAAAGATTATATCCGCATTGTTTTCCCTGAAGAAATGGAGGAAGATGCAACCCGGGATGTTCTGGTAGTTCGCGGACAATTTTCCAATGGCAAAGATATATTGCTGCTTGTCAACCATTGGCCATCCAGAAGGGGAGGATTGGAAGTCAGCGAACCAAAAAGGATTTTTGTAGCTGGTGAAATTTTAAGAACACTGGACTCCCTTCAAAAAGTTTATCCCAATTTGCCGGTTTTGCTTATGGGTGATTTCAATGATGAGCCGTTGAATAATTCCATCCTTAAAAAATTGAATGCCGGTCAGGTTGCCGATAATCCTGAGGACCATAAATTATACAATCTTTTCTACGACGAAGATGTCCAGGACAAAGGAACTTACAACTATAGAGGTACCTGGAACCTGATGGATCAATTTATAGTATCCGGTAATCTCCTCAATGGAAAGTCTGGCTACAAAGTTTCCAATGCCATCATCTTTCAAAAAGACTGGATGATGTACGAGGATAAGAAAAACGGTCCGGTCCCATCAAAAACCTACGGAGGCCCAAATTATTATGGAGGTTACTCTGATCACCTTCCGGTAAGGGTAGATTTGGAGGTAAGGAATTAGGGGCTGGATGCTGGATACTGGTTGCTAGTCGCTGGATACTGGTTACTTGATCCTAGTTGCTGGTTACTGGATTTATGAATTTACTGGTTTAGGTATCATTCCCATTCTTCTGTGCTTGGGCGCTTTCTAACCTATGGTTAAAACCGTACGTTAGGCAAATGCTAGCGTCCAGCAACCAGCAACAAGCATCCAGCAACCAGCAACCAGCCCATCATTCCCCCACATAATTCCAGGGCGTGAAGGCCTTTAATTCTGCTTTAATAACATCGCTTACGTCTAAACCATCAATGAAGGTATGGACGTCATCCTGTGTGAAGGTGGTTTTACCTCTTGTCAATGCTTTTAAAGCTTCATAGGGTTGTGGGAAAGCTTCTCTTCGCAAAACATTTTGAATGGCTTCGGCTACTACCATCCAGTTTGCTTCCAGGTCTGCCATAAGTTTTGGCTCGTTGAGTAGCAATTTACCCAGGCCCTTTTCTATGCTTTTAAATGCAATCAGGGTGTGGCCAAGAGGAACACCGATGACTCTTAGCACCGTGCTATCTGTAAGGTCTCTTTGTAGTCTTGAAATCGGTAATTTTTCTGAAAGGTGGCCAAAAAGAGCATTTGCAATACCGAAGTTGCCCTCAGCATTTTCAAAATCGATAGGATTTACCTTGTGAGGCATAGCTGAAGAACCTACTTCATTTTTTACCACTTTTTGCTTGAAATAATCCATGGAGATGTAGGTCCAGATATCGCGCGCAAGGTCAATTAATATGGTGTTGATGCGGCTTAGGCTATGAAAAAGTGCCGCAAGGTTATCGTAATGTTCAATTTGGGTGGTAGGAAATGAACGACTAAGTCCCAGGTAGTTTTTTACAAAATTGTCAGCAAAAGCATGCCAGTGACGGCTCGGGTAGGCTGCAAAATGAGCATTCATATTCCCGGTTGCTCCACCAAATTTAGCTGAAAATGGAATGGCCCTCAATTGTCTGACTTGTTCTTCCAATCTCACCACAAATACCTTGAATTCTTTTCCCAGTCGGGTAGGTGAAGCGGGTTGCCCATGGGTCCTTGCCAACATAGGAATGTCCTTCCAATCCTCTGACAATTGATCCAACCCTTTGACCAGGTTTTCGATTCCTGGAAGATACACTTGCTCCAATCCTTCTTTCAGCATCAAAGGAGTTGCGGTGTTGTTAATGTCCTGACTAGTAAGTCCAAAGTGGATAAACTCTTTGAAATCACTGATGCCACCTGCGTCAAATTTTTCTTTAATGAAGTACTCAACCGCTTTTACATCGTGGTTGGTTACTTTTTCTATATCCTTGATTTTTTGAGCATCTGCTTCATCAAAATTTTCCAGAATATTATCCAAAACAGCTCTGCCTTCAGCTGGGAAACCCTGTAATTGCTCTAGTGGAATATCAAGTAAAGCCTTGAAATATTCTATTTCAACTCTAACACGGTATTTTATAAGGGCATATTCAGAAAAGAAAGGAACCAGTTCGGTGGTTTTGGAAGCATATCTGCCATCTACAGGGGAGATGGCCATTAAAGACGCATTTGACATAGGTTGTTATTTGTCGGCGAAGGTATATTAAATGGTATTTTTCCAGAAATAAAATGGCCATTTTCATGATTCGAACCGTATATGCTGAAAGGCTGTTTTTAAAATGTGCTTTATTTTTAAATTTGTGAAAACCTATACCGTTCCATGCAAATCAGAAAATCAATCATATTAGCTTGCCTATTATTCCTGGGCTTTCAATTAATGGCACAGGATGCTTACACCACAGATATCCTAATACATAGAGAAGCTTATAAAAATGACTTTTTAAAAAATGAACGTTCGCCCCTACATTCGGAAAAAGAGCTGGCCAACATTCATTTTTTTGCACCTGATGAAAGTTATCGGGTAAAAGCAAAATTTACACGTACGCCTGATGCAAAAGCTTTTGATCTGGCTACCTATAGCGGGATTACCAAGCCTTACATTCAATACGGTTGGTTAAACTTCAGTTTGAATGGCCAGACCCACAAATTGGCTATTTATCAAAGTCTCAACCTAAGAGTAATGCCCCAGTATAGGGATTACCTCTTTTTGCCTTTTAAAGATATAACCAACGGAGAAAGCACTTATGGTGGTGGCCGATACCTGGACTTCAAAGTAACTGATATTCAAAATGGGGAATTAATCATTGACTTTAATAAAGCGTATAATCCTTGGTGTGCTTACGCGGATGGATATAATTGTCCCATTCCACCAAAGGAAAATCATTTGCCCATACCAGTAAAAGCCGGAGAACAGAATTACGGAGGAGAAAACCACTAAGCGTGATAGAAATTGAAGATCAATTAGGTAGGAAAATTAAGGTAAAAAGAAAACCCACACGGATCATTTCTCTGGTACCCTCACAGACTGAATTACTGGCAGCACTTGGACTTGAAAAAGAAGTGGTTGGTATTACCCGATTTTGTGTCCATCCCGATAGTTGGTTCCAGGAAAAGACAAGGGTAGGGGGCACGAAAGATCTTAAGTTCAACGTCATTCGCGATTTGAATCCGGATTTGATAATTGCTAACAAGGAAGAGAATACCAGGGACCAGATTGAAACCCTGGCTAAGGAATATCCTGTCTGGATAAGCAATGTGAATGACCTTTCTTCAGCTAAAGAAATGATCCGGCATTTTGGCGAGATAAACGGCAAACAAAAGCGAGCCAGCGAAATAATTGCAGGTGTCGAGACAAATTTTTCCAAATTGCCGATTCCAACCAACAAATTGCCGCGTGTTGCGTATTTAATCTGGCGGAAACCTTACATGGTGGCTGCAGGAGACACCTTTATAGATAAGATGTTGGAAATGGCCGGATTTGAAAATTATTTCCGTTCTCAGAAAAGATATCCGGAAGTGTATCTTAAGGAAATGGAAAATGATCCACCTGATTTTTTCTTTCTTTCATCAGAACCGTATCCTTTTAAAGAAAAGCACTTTAGTGAGTTTTTACAATATTGCCCAGATGCGGGTGTAGAACTTGTAGATGGGGAATTTTTTTCCTGGTATGGCAGTAGATTGGTTGATGCTCCCTCGTACTTTTTGGAATTGAGAAAAAAATTAAAAATTGATTGAACATACGATAAGCGGAAATTCTGTGTTTAGGAAACAATTTTTTCTGTTTACCCCCAATAATCCCGTTATGAAAACCTTGCTCCTTTTTGCATCCACGCTCTTCCTCTTTTCCTGGTCGGCTTTCGGTCAGGGACTTGCCAAATCTCAACCGGATTTCATCCAAAATGAGATTTTGATAAAAATCGATGCCAACCAACCGATAGAAGAGGTGATCAATGCCCTGAACGAAAAGTATTTCGAGGATTTCACCCTTTCTGTAAAAAGAGCAACTGCACCCGATTGGGGCTTATATTTATTGGAGGCATCTACTTCACAATTGGAACTACCTCAAATCGTTAAAAAGGTAAATGACTTTCAAGCTATAAAAGCAGCTACGTTAAATCGCACACTTTCCAATCGAAATGATCCAAATGATCAAAATTATGCGGACCAATGGTATATGATGCGAGTTGAGATGGATAAAGTGTGGGATATTACCACCGGTGGGCAGTTATCCAACGGAGAACCAATTGTAATGGCTATCCTCGATTCCGGATTTGATGTGGAACATGATGATATCGTTGAAAACATCTGGAATAACCCGGGCGAAGTACCAAGCGACAATATTGACAATGACGGTAATGGATTAATAGATGATGTACACGGATATAACTTTCAAAACGATAGAGGAACCTTCGCTCTGGGATATCATGGATTAGCTGTTTCTGGAATAGCAGGTGCAAAAGGAGATAATGGAGTCTTTACTTCCGGGGTAAATTGGGATATTAAATTGATGTTTCTGCAATGCCTAAGTTTTGAATCAGTAGCCTCAGCCTTTTATTATGCATTGAATCAGAAAAAACTATATCTGTCATCCAATGGTGCCTTGGGTGCCAATGTAATGGTAACAAATACATCATTAGGTACCGGAGGAAATTGCCTCGATGAAAATATCTTTCCTTTTTTCAGTGAACCGATGGACTCCCTTGGAAAATACGGCATCCTTTCTGTGGCTTCTACTGCCAATTCCTTTTTTGATGTAGATGTAGATGGTGATGTCCCCACCAATTGTCCATCTGATTTTTTGATTGCTGTAACAAAAACAAACCAAATGGACCAGCTTTTGGATGCGGCATACGGTAAGAATTCAGTTGACCTGGGTGCTCCCGGTACTGAGATATATACACTGGGACTAGATAATACGCTTAATTTCAACTTTGATGGGACATCCGCTAGTTCACCACTTGTGGCTGGAACTGTTGCACTTTTATATAGTTTGCCTTGTAGCAAGATTGCTGCATCAGTGAATGAGACTCCTGAACAAATGGCGCGGGATATGAAGGGTTTTATTTTGGATGGAGTGGACCAATTTTCAAGTTTACAGGATAAAACTGTTTCCGGAGGACGTTTGAATGCTAGAAAAAGTATGGAA
>JAGQWW010000155.1 GCA_020436955.1 Saprospiraceae bacterium
GACCTGGGTGTAAATATCTCCCAGGGAGTTGTAGTGGAAGAATTGGTAAAAGGAGGCTCTGCAGAATTTGCGGGAATGTTGCCAAAGGATATCATTATTGGCGTAGATGGCCGTAACATCAAATCTGTTCCTGAATTGCAACAAGTAATCAGTGGTGCCAATGTCGGGGATAGGCTAAATGTAAAAGTTTTGAGAAAAGGACGTGAAGTTGAAATTCCGGTGGTCTTGAAAGCGGGCTAAAAAATTAATATATTTGAAAAGTTAATATCGATTGGTATTAACATTCAACGTGAAACATTAGAAAAAAAATACAGTTTAGATATTCATCTAATAAAGAGACTTGTTTAAAGTTGGTTTTTCGTTTTGTTTTGATGCGTCTGTCTTGCCATGCAGGGCAGACGTTTTTTTATGTTTCCTGCCCGTAAAACTTTTCCATTCAACAGAGGTTTGCAATCTTTGAGCGAGCCACTACAAATATGTCCACAGACACCTCCTTTCATCCGGTTACCTCCACAAAAACTTATGTGGATGTCGTATTGCCCTTGGCACTGCCAATGGTGTATACCTATGCCGTACCGGAAGACCTGATTGCAGAAATTATTTTCGGAGGCAGAGTAGAAGTTCCTTTTGGCAAAAACAAGTTATACAGTGGTATCGTAGTTGCCATCCACCACAATAAGCCGCATGATCAACGCAGCAAACTCATACTGTCTGTGCTTGATGACAAA
The DNA here is from genome assembly GCA_020436955.1 of Saprospiraceae bacterium. Classification (GTDB taxonomy): domain Bacteria; phylum Bacteroidota; class Bacteroidia; order Chitinophagales; family Saprospiraceae; genus JAGQWW01. The sequence continues at coordinate 729 of JAGQWW010000155.1, forward strand.
CCGGTTATTTCCAAAGCACATTGGGACTTTTGGAAATGGGTGGCTTCCTATTATGTGTGTACTCCCGGAGAAGTCATGCAGGCAGCTTTACCTGCTCATCTCAAATTGGAAAGTCAGTCAAGGCTGGTTATAAGTCCATTGTTTGATAACAACATGGAAGGACTTACTGATAATGAATTCCTCATCGTTGAAGCATTGAGTATCCAGCAGGAAATTTCATTAGAGGATGTTCAAAAAATCCTGAATGTTAAATCAGTTACCCGAATCATTAATGGTTTGTTGGATAAAAAGCTGGTTTATCTTAAATCTGAGATAAAGGAGAAATTTAAACCCAAAGTGGTTGCCTGTGTCCGCCTTGTCGAACCATTTCTTTCTCAACCGGAACTTTTGGCTGAAGCTTTTGACCTAGTTCAAAATTCAGAACGGCAGACCAGGGCCTTAATGGGATTTATTCAACTTTCGAAAAAGGAAGCTTTTGTAACCAGGCCAGCACTTTGTAAGGCAGCTGATGTTGATAGTGGTGTAATAGCTGCAATTGAAAAAAAGGAGATTTGGGAAGTGTATGACCGCACCGTCAGCAGGATTGGAGGCGATGGGAAGGAAGGAGAATTGACCCAGGTCCTGAGTGCTCAGCAGGAAAAAGCGATCCGGGAAATGGACGCTCTTTTCAAGGAAAAAGAAGTGGTACTGTTACACGGTGTAACCGGGTCCGGTAAAACCCGAATATATATTGAATACATCAAGCGAGCGTTGGAAGCAGGAGAACAGGTACTTTATCTGTTACCTGAAATTGCTTTGACGACTCAAATTATTCAACGCTTACAAGCAGTTTTTGGTGAGCAGGTAGCAGTGTATCATTCCAAACTTAATAATAACGAGCGAGTGGAAGTATGGAAGCAGGTGGCTTCGGGGCAAAAACCTGTGGTTTTAGGTGCTCGATCCGCTCTATTCCTTCCTTTTACAAAATTGCAATGGATTATAGTAGATGAAGAGCACGACGGCTCTTTCAAACAACATGATCCGGCACCACGATACAATGGCAGAGATGCTGCAATTTTCCTGGCCAGTTTGTTTAAGGCCAAGACCATGCTTGGTACTGCGACACCTTCAGTTGAGACCTATTACAATGCAAAAAAAGGTAAATACGGTCTGGTTGAAATGAAGGAACGATTTGGAGGGCTTGATTTACCCAAATTGCACATTGCTGATGTGGGAAAAGAGATGCACCAGCGTAGTATGCAATCCCATTTTACATCGTATCTGATCGACAATTTGAAAGAAGTTCTGGAGCATAAAGAACAAGCCATCTTATTTCAAAACAGGCGTGGGTATGCTCCTACTGTAAGATGTGAGAAATGCAATTGGCACAAGGAGTGTATCCATTGTGATGTCAGTATGACCTATCATAAACTGCATGGAAATCTGCAATGTCATTATTGTGGTTACCAGGCGCATATGCCTCAAAATTGTCCGGCATGTGGAAGTAATGAATTGAAACTTACAGGCATCGGAACTGAAAAGATTGAAGATGAACTAAAAATTTATCTACCGGAGGCCAGAATTGGAAGGATGGACTTGGATACGGTTCGGACCAAAAATGCACACGCTAAAATTATTGGCGATTTTGAGCAATTCAACCTGGATATACTGGTAGGAACCCAGATGGTAACCAAAGGGCTGGATTTCGACAAAGTAAAACTGGTCGGAATAATAAATGCCGACCAATTGTGGTCTTTCCCGGATTTTAGGGCTTCGGAAAGAGCTTTTCAATTGATTGCGCAAGTAGCTGGAAGGGCTGGAAGAAAAAATGAGCAAGGAAAAGTTATTGTCCAGGCTAGAAATATAACCCACCCTATTCTAAAAGATGTCCTGGAAAATGATTTTCACGGCTTTTTTGAAAGGGAAATAATGGAAAGGAAATCCTTTGCCTATCCTCCATTTGCCAGACTCATAACCATCACATTAAAGCATAAAAAGCCTGATGTTTTAAATTACGGAGCAAAGCTATTCACCAACCTTTTGAAAGACAAATTGGGAGAAAGGGTAAAAGGCCCTGCAGTACCTTTTGTTGGAAGAATAAGGGGCTACTATCTGCTGGATGTACTTTTAAAATTGGAATTAAATGGTAAGCTTTTAAAATTTGCGAAAGAAACCATCCTCGAGGCTGGAAGCCAGATGAAGGCTGAAAAAGGGTATTCAGGGATTCGAATCAATGTCGATGTTGATCCCTATTGATCTTTGTCCTTCTTTAAATTCAACACGAGTGATATAACATGTGAATAGGTATTTCTTGCATCGCCCAGGTCGGTGTATGCATAATCTACCCGAAAGGCTCCTAATCGGAGGCCAATGCCCAGACTGGGACGTGAAATGGTAGTTTCTGTACCATCAAAATTGGTCTCTTTTTGAAACTGGTCCACACCAGCTCTCAAATAAACAGCTTCTTTGTAGTCTACTTCCAATCCAAAAGCCAGATCTGCACTTAGTTTTTCGCCCGGTATTAAAACATTCCTTCTGCCGTCTGTAGTAGTAATCAAGTTTACTTCGGGCGTAAAACCAACAGTCTTAAAGCCAAAATGATACCCCACTCCAAAAATTAGGGATGGGTTGGTGACTTCCGTAGAATTGATATCCGGCAAGCTGTTCCCTGTTTGAATTAGCACCTGCTTTTCTTCTGCCGTAAAATTAACCGTCCAGGCATTGAAGGTACTGGTGATGTCTTTCCCTACCAACCCAAGACGAAGCCCCTTTAAGTGATATTGAAGCCCCAGATCAAGTCCAAAACCCCAACTGTTGGCGAATGTGCCTATAATACGTCGCACCACCTTTACATTTCCACCAATACTCAAATTGCCTCTTTTGACTTTTAAAGGTTGGGAATAGGTTAGCAGAAAAGCATAATCAGCTGCAGAAAACTCAACTACGTTATCATAATTGATGGTACCATCACTTTCATAGAGGCTCAGGGTATTTGGGATACCGTCAATTCCAAATCGAATGGCCGAAAGCGCCAACCTTTTTTGTGAATTTCCCAGCGGAATGCTTGCTCCCAGGAAATCGTATTTACCAACGCCTGCAAACCATTCAGCGTGCATAGCACCCAAAGACAGCCCGGTTTCCTCTTCTATGCCGACCAATCCGGCAGGATTCCAGAAAGTACTATAAATATCGGAGACTCCTGCGACCACAGCATTACCTAAGCCTTGAGCCCTGGCACCGGCGCCAATTGATAAAAATTCATTGCTGTATTTCTGAGCGAAAAGGAAATTTCCACTCAGCAATCCGAGGAGCAAAATGACAAGTCTATGCGCAAACATGAACCTTTGGGGGTTGGTGTTTCCAAAAATAAAAAGCTTTGGATACCGAAACGATATCCAAAGCTCCTTATGCAATAAATTGCAATATTAACGAAATAGCGAGCAAATTAGCTTTGCGGCTATTGAAATTACTCGTTACCGTATTTCTGCTGGATGTACTCAGCTTTCAACACCTCATTTCTCCTTTGTACAGAAGGTTTTCTGAACTCTTTTCTACGGTTCAACTCCTGACGTAATTTGGTTTGCTGGTACTTTCTTTTATATCTCCTCAAAGCGCGGTCAATTGACTCCCCCTCTTTTACTTCAATGATTAACATAAAAACAATTTAAACTGCAACGCAGAGATTTAACAATGTTAGTAGGACTTGAACCGCTATTTTTCTTGTATGTCAAGAGGAAGCTGCGGTGTAAGTTTCTACGTAATTTTAAAAAGCGGGTGCAAAGATAATAAATTCCAATAATAATAACCAGATTTTTTTCTCATCAAATTCAAAGACTTTTTACCTTTTAGAAAACTCGTAGATACATTACCTTTAAGGCCCCGGAAATTGATTTCGGAATCAAAACTACTGTGTGCATGAAACCTGATTTTTCTAAAATCCAATTGGATAAGGAAATTTTCAAAAATACACCCCAATCCACTGCTGACAATAGCTGGACAGCACCGGAAAAAATTGAGGTGCCGGAAGTGTTTTTTAAAGAGCAAATTGAAGATTGTGGTCATTTACATTTTGCGGCCGGTATTCCACCTTATTTAAGAGGTCCATATGGCTCCATGTACACCGTAAGACCTTGGACCATCCGCCAATATGCAGGATTTTCTACTGCAGAAGAAAGCAATGCATTTTATCGTAGGAATCTCGCACAAGGCCAAAAAGGACTTTCTGTAGCTTTTGACCTGGCCACCCACAGGGGATATGACTCAGACCATCCAAGGGTTTCAGGCGATGTAGGGAAAGCCGGTGTTGCCATAGACTCAGTTGAGGACATGAAAATCCTTTTCGATGGCATTCCTTTAGATAAGATGTCGGTATCTATGACCATGAACGGAGCTGTTATTCCAATCATGGCATTTTTCATCATAGCTGCAGAAGAACAGGGTGTAAGCCCAGAACAATTAAGCGGGACAATACAAAATGACATCCTGAAAGAATTTATGGTGCGCAACACCTATATATATCCTCCACTTCCTTCCATGCGTATCATAGCTGATATTTTCGAATACACAGCGAGGAATATGCCGAAGTTTAACAGTATCAGCATTTCCGGTTACCATATGCAGGAAGCAGGGGCAACCGCAGACATCGAATTGGCTTATACCATCGCTGATGGACTGGAATATATCAGGGCCGGCATCAAAGCAGGATTAAAAATAGATGATTTTGCGCCGAGGTTGTCCTTCTTTTGGGCAATCGGAATGAATCATTTTATGGAAATAGCCAAGATGCGGGCAGGTAGATTATTGTGGGCGAAAATTGTCAAAAAATTTGACCCGCAAAACAAAAAGTCCATGGCCCTTCGAACGCATTGTCAGACCTCCGGTTGGAGTTTGACAGAGCAAGATCCATTTAACAATGTGGCCAGAACTTGCATTGAAGCTTTAGCCGCAGCATTTGGTGGCACACAATCATTGCATACCAATTCGCTCGACGAAGCGATTGCGCTTCCTACTGATTTTTCAGCCAAAATAGCACGAGACACCCAATTGTACTTGCAAAATGAAACAGAAATCACCAAGGCTATCGATCCTTGGGCAGGTTCCTATTATGTGGAGTATTTGACGGATCAATTGGTAAAAAAAGCCTGGGAACTGATTGAAGAGGTTGAAGACCTGGGCGGCATGGCCAAGGCTATAGAAAAAGGCGTTCCAAAACTCCGTATTGAAGAAGCGGCTGCAAGAAAACAGGCCAGAATTGATAGCGGACAGGATAAAATTGTAGGTGTAAATATTTTCCAAAATACGGAAAAGGCCAGTCTTGATATTCTGGACATTGATAATGCAGCGGTTCGAGATGCACAAATTGCACGTATCAATCGTGTAAAAGCAGAGAGGGATGGTGCAGCTGTTCAGGCAGCATTGGAAAATTTATATCAAATAGCAAAAACAGGTGAAGGCAATTTGTTGGCAGCAGCAGTTGATGCAGCCAGACAACGAGCAACCCTGGGTGAGATATCTGATGCCATGGAAAGAGTTTTTGGTCGGTTTGTGGCTACTACTCAATCTGTATCCGGGGTCTATTCCGGAGAAATCAAGCAAGATGAATCATTCCTAGAAGCAAGGGAACTTACGGACCAGTTTGCAGACATGGAGG
>JAGQWW010000156.1 GCA_020436955.1 Saprospiraceae bacterium
GATGTCACTTCCGATGTAACAATTCCCATTTTTAAGCAGGTAAACCGGGTCGGTGAAGTTATACGTTTGAACGGAACCCGGGCATAGGTTATTAGCACCTAAAATTATTCCAGGGGCCAATTCTGACCACTCAGCCGGTTCTGTACTGATTCCGTTGATTACTTCAATTTGAAAATCACAAACATCACCATCTTTTCCGTCCCAAATGAAAAGGTAAGTTTTGCCAGGTTCGAGATCGGTTAATAGGACATCCTCTATGGTTTCATTTTCCAGTCCTTTTGAGTCTATCACCACTGTGAAGTCCTGACAATTATCAGAAGCCAAAACAGACCATTCTGTTCCTTGATTTTGAAGGCAATTAAAAGTGACCAGTCTTAGGGTTACATCTTCCTCGCATGGAGACCAGGTTGCCCAACGAGGATTCTCAAGCGGAGCAGATAAAACCTGGGCCAGATTACCCGGCAGGGGTTGTGGATTTGGGTCTACCATATCGGTAGCACTACAATATCCCTGCAATGTATTGCCACAAAGGAAGGGAGCCGTATCGCAAACACCCGAAAGCTCGACTGTTGAGCCGATACAGACGGTTTGATTCTGTTTTACTTCGATTTCCTGCCGTTTTTCACAGCCAGTAAGCGTGTCAGTAATTACCAGTTGATAGATGCCAGGAATCGTAATCTGTGGATTTTCCTCCGAAGCATTAGCTTGTGTTATACCGGGGCCTGACCACGAATAGGTAAGATGGTTGGTATTTCCCTGAAGGGTTGACGACAATCTTACAGCAGAAGAGTCACCTGCTTGCAACAAGGATGGATGCTCTATGCTAAATTCGAAATCTCTTTTTTCAATCCTAAATTGAACGGTGCTATCACAACCGTTCTTGTTTTGATACACCTGATTATAGTTCCCTGGATCACAATACTGTTGACCATTTATTTCAAAACAATTGGCTTCACAAACCGGAATGACCCCTAAATCGACTGTATCACTTGGCAAGTATTTTATTTCAAAATTGACAATGCTGTCACAGCCATCTTTTGAAAGTGTGATAAAGGAAAAAGATCCTTCCTGGTAGTATTGGGAGCCATTGATGGTTATGCAATCGCCCTTGCAAGTGAACTGAGTCGGAAGTGTTTCGGTCATTTCCGCAACCACTCGAACTTCAAAACGGATGGTGCTATCGCATCCGTATTTTGAAGTGTAGTGGCGTGTATATCTTCCGCTTTGGCAATAATCAATGCCGTCAAATTCAAAACAAGTGTTTTCACAAATGGAAACAATCCCCAGATTTTGATTATAAGTGGAATGCTTTTGAATTTCAAAAATAACCAAGCTGTCGCATCCGTCTTTTGAAGATAAAGGGACTTCAAAATAGCCTTCATCACAAAAAAATTGCCCGTCAACTTTATAACATTCCTGCCCGCAAAGATGCAGGACGCCAAGATCTTCCAGTGTTTCATCTTTAATCGAAAGGTCAAAGACCAAAATACTGTCACAATCAAGGGGCACTTCTACTTCGATCTCATACCGGCCTTCATTACAATAGGTATTTCCCCTAAAATCATAACATTCACCGCTGCAAATCTGCACAGGAGGTAGTATATAAGTAAAAGGATCTTTTATATCGATGTAGAAATCGTTGATGATATCGGTACAGGTGCCAACACCAAAACCTGAAGCACAAGTCACTTCATCGCAACCCCCGATTAGAGAATGGATTTCCATACTTACTGAGACTGTACCACCTTCAAAATTTTCTCCAAAGAAGATGTTTGCAGAAGCGGTATTAGCATTACCAATTATTTGGGCGCCTTCTGGTAGCGACCAATAATAAGTAGTGTCGTAATAGGCAGAAAGATTAGGTAATGGACAACTAGAGCCGGTATTTGACTCGTGCACACAAGATGGAGGCGTAACCTGGTAAGGAACTAATTCACCATTACAAACCATGGATCGTCCTTGAATGGAACCCTCGGTAGTTTCTGTAATGACCTCACTAGAGGGTGGTGAAATACCTTCCAATGCCGTGATGGTATAAATACATTCATCACCCAGGAAACCATCGACCATAACATAGTAGATATTGCCAGGGGTAAGATTATTCGCAGCCATCTGACCTTCAAAATCATTTCCCATGGAAGAATAGCAGGTAGAAACCAAATTAAATGCCTGATCGTAAAGTGCTGCTTGAACCCCGAATCCCATAAAGCAACCACTAGATTCAATGGCTAAAACAACGGTTGTTCCACACGGGGAAATGCTAAACCATGAATTATTTTCAATAGTGCCGCAAAAATTTTCGAAAGGAGAATCCGCTGTAAATCCTTCAGTAGAAGCGGTGTAGCCATCTATTAAAGGCCAGCAAACATATGGGCCGGGTGGCTCATCGGTAGGGTAACACACCTGCGCCTGCAAGCCAAAGCTGCCAAGGAGCACCAGTAGGAATATTTTTACAGGTGTCATCATTTCAGAGGTGTGTGTGGATTTTTCTACCCTTTAACAAATAAGGTTCTAGTCTCGGAGCAAATTTTGTTATTTCATTTTCGGAATCCGCTCCAGTACGAACAATTTTATAAAAATAAAAGAATTCGACTCATATTCAAAGAATATAAAGGAAAGCAAAGGTCATTTGCTTCAATTCCTGCATATTCTGGTATATCAATAACCTTTTTAGGGTAGGGAAACAAAAAAACCACCTTCTTTCGAAAGTGGTTCTTCAAATACTCTTTAGCAAATTAATACTAGCGCAGCACGATTTTTCCTGCAACCAACATTCCAGTAGTATTGCGGATCTGGAAAATGTAAGTTCCGGCAGGTAATTGCCTGCGCTCAAAATCTAATCCGGAAGCATTCATAGCTTCCTTGAGAATCATCTGGCCCTGAAGATTATACAGGACAAAAGAACAGTCGGTTGAATTCAATCCTTCCAGTGAAATGTGGGTTCGATGGTGGAACGGGTTAGGAGCGATTATCGCGTTTATTTGTGCATTTCCACCGGGTAGATTCCCTACACTGGTAGTGGTATCTATTTTAATAAAATTAGTCGCAATGGTATGGTCAGTCTCCGGGGTGATTACCGGTGCATTGTAGTCGAAATAAATATCAGCATTATTGTTTATTACTGTACCGGATGCTAAATCCGGCGTTTGAGCTACCCTAAACTTGACAAATCCATGGGAGGCTGGTTCATTTGTGAAACTATCCACCAATAGGATATTATCAAAAGTGAATTTTAAAATGCCATTGCCATACACCTCAAAATCATAGTCATGGCTCGCGGCTCCGGGTTGTATAGAGTTTACATCCAAATCTTGCTGTAAGGTATCTCTGATAACAACAGTAAAGGCGGTGTCGGTACCTGTATTCTGAAAACGAATGAGGTATTCCAACTCTCCATTTGGTAAAATATAATGGAGGAAACTATATCCTTTAGGGAAGCCCATTTTATCATTCGGGTCATAGGCGCCGATATTCTCCCTACAGTCAATTTCCACAAAATTATCTCCATCATCCTGTGGAAACTGATTTACGTATCCGGTACTGAATGGGAAGTCGCCACAACCTTCTATGGCAATAGATGGAAAACTATTGCCTGGATGTCCGGGACTTTGTTGTACTTCAAAGCGCACTGTTTGGCCTGCGACGGGAATCTTTATCAAAGTATCCATGCCACTTCCGACCTGTACTGTTCCTGATTTGGTAAGCACATCATCTTCAATGATGATAAAACCAGATCGACCGGTCATATCACTATCGCCGGTATTTTTTACAATTATTTGAATGGTGTCATTTACACAAACAGCTTCCAAATCCAGACTGGCACCGTCCCAGTTAGGATCAGGAGTAAGGCAGAAGGTATCCGGGAATATCCGAGCTTCAATACAGTGAGTCTGTCCCAAAAGGGTAGAATCACATGCAACGGTGGTGAAAAGTTTGAAATTACCACAATCGAATGGAGCCAAATCGCCCAGGTTGAACTGGTATAGATTATTGCCCAGGTCAGAGAAGTTTACTGAGGCACTGTCTAATACCAGGTAAGGATCCAATTGTAAATTTGCGAAAGCACCTGTAGCAGTTTGAGTCCCTTCGTTGCAGTATTCCACGCGGTAGACATTGGAAAAACACCTTCTTAAAAAAGGTGTTCCCACGTCAATTGTCAAAAAAGAACAGTCAGAGGCTTTTTCCACCGGGAAAAAAATCTCGGTGGTGTCATATTGCTGGGTTATCGATACCATTGGGTCATTCAGCCCCTTGAGCCAATAAGGATTCGGAACATTGAGCCGAACAGTGTAATCGCCGGTATCCACAGCAATAGCAAAAAAACCAGTTTCGTCAGAGGAGGTGTAATATGTTTTATTGCCCTCGACAGAGATTATCCAGTCTTCGATACCCGGTTCGCCGGGCGTCAATAATCCGTCAAGGTTGAGGTCTTGAAAAACATTTCCGGTTAAAATGGATGAAAGGCTTAAGCCATTTGCATCGGTTTGTACCAACCATGCATCGGTACTGCCCGCGCCAAAACTTTCAGTTGCACCACAAAAAGCAAAGCCGTTTGCCAGGACTTGCACTGCAGCAGCAATATCTGTAGCCTGGCCTCCATATTTTCTTTCCCAGACTTGATTGCCATCTGCATCAGTCTGGAGTAAAAAAGCATCTTTTGTAGCTCCGGCATCTATTCTGGTTTCGCCCGAGATAATAAGATTGCCATTGCTTAAAACTGACATCCCGCTTGCCATTTGAAAGCCGCTTTGTGGGATGGTCTTTTCATAAATAAGGGTTCCGTCGCTTTCAATTTTTGCCAACCAGACATTGTCACCATTGGCAGTTCCATCATCAATGAATCCTGCCAGATAAATTTGGCCGCCTGGAGTAACAGCGATGGCTCTCGCTTGCTCTTCCGCATCATTGGAACCGTAAGTCTCCTCCCAAACAATGGTGCCATCGGCATCTATTTCAGCCAGATAGGCATCCACGCTTGGTAAGTTGGAGTGGGTGTATCCTGCAATCAGGATGTTTTGATTTGAAAGTACTACCAGGTCAAAAGATGATTCGATGTCATTTCCATCGATTGTTTTGGTCCAGACTTCATTCCCATTTGCATCAAGTTTGACCACATAGATACCTTCGTGTTTTGAACCAGTCAAATAAACATTTCCGTTGGCATCAACTGAGACAGCTTCAAATTGAACTGTGTCAAGGCTGGTGGTGTATTCCCAAATGGGATTGCCTAAAGCATCAACGCCCCAGGCTTTACCAACAAACGAATTTCCATTGCTTGCGGTACCGGCAATCGCATAACCACCACCCGGAAGGGTAGCAAGGCTATTTCCGATTTCCTGTGTACCTGCTATACCAAGATACCTATGCCACTGCTCCGAGCCATCTACATCGGTTTTTAAGAGGTAGACATCCAGGTCAGTTCCCCCATTGTTACTGGAAGAGCCGGCCATGAACCATCCACCGTCCGCTGTAGGGGCCAGGTCGTTGGCTACATCTGATGCGACACCACCATACACCTTTTCCCAACCCTGAGCGCTAACCGTGGCATAGGTCATAAGTATAATAAGAACAGCCAGAGGTTTTGTATATGTTTGAAAATTCGTCATAATTTCAGTTGACCCCTTTTATCAATGTTAAATGTCCAACTCTTTTAATAATAAAGTCATGGACAAAAAAATAGGTTTCTCGGATTTAAATTTTTAAAAATCCTTAAAAAATGGCAGTTTTGGATAAATATTCTCGGATAAAATTAGTTTATGGCAGCCAATAAAGTAGTCCTCGTCCTGCAAACAATGGATAAAAAAGACCTTAAAATGATGGAAAAATTCGTCAGGTCGCCAATTTATAACCAGCATCAGGACGTAATTAACCTTTTTGATTACCTAAAAAACGCTTTGCATGAAGGAAATGGCTCGTTAAGCAATGAGGCTATTTTTGCCCACCTCTTTCCCGGAGTACCTTTTGAGATCCAGAAGTTGCATTATGTCAATTCCTACCTGCTCAAAACCATAGAGGCATATTTTGCCTGGAAGGAATGGCAGGATGATGAAATGGAAGAATCATTATACCTTTTGCGGGCCTACCGCAACCGTAAGATTTATGACCAGTTTGAAAGAACCTATAAGCTGTTAGAGAAAAAATTAGAAAAACATCCTTACCGAAATCTTCAGCACCACAGCCTTGAATACAAACTCCGAATTGAACAAATAAAAGCTGAAGCAAACCGGCGTTCTGCTGACATGCATTTGCAGGAACTTTCTGATGCTCAAGATACCTGGTTTGCCGTAGAAAAGCTCTATAATGCCAGTACCATGATTAGTCACCAGGCCGT
>JAGQWW010000157.1 GCA_020436955.1 Saprospiraceae bacterium
TTTATTTTCCCCAATCCACAAGATGGTATACCACCTTTCATGGTAAATTGGTCAGATGGTAGTGTAGCTTCCAATCGTAATAATCTACCGGCAGGTAACTACCAATTTACCGTAACAGATGCTGCCGGATGTGCCCTTGTAGATTCAGCCACTTTAGTCGCGCCTGATTCGATTATATTCATGGCAGCTATTGAAGATCCCAACTGTCTGGATGAAAATTCAGGTAGCATTTTTATTGATGCAATAAACGGTGGAACTCCTCCTTTCACGGTTACCTTAGATGGACAGCCTGTTGATATTACGGGAGGATTTCCTGTGAATATTTCCAACTTATCCCAAGGAGGTTATTTGCTTTCTGTTATCGATGTAAATGGTTGTGAGGTGCGAGATGCTATCAATATCAATGCAGCCCAGTTTCCACAGGTTTTTGCAGGTAATGATACCATAGTTTTGGCAGGAACGCCTTTTGCGCTGATTGGTAGATCAAATATTACTCCGGCAGGAGTGTTGTGGGAGCCTCCTTTATACCTGGAATGTGATACCTGCCTTATCACCACTACGGTTCCGGGTGATGAAATTACCTATACAGTTACTGTTTTTGATGCAGCCGGCTGTAGCGGAAGTGATGAAATCACCATTCGGGTGTACACTGAGAAAAACATCTTTGTACCAAGTGCTTTTAGCCCAAATGGAGACGGCATCAATGATATTTTCACCTTGTATGGTGATGTAGATGCTGTTAAAATGAACACCTTCATGATCTTTGACCGTTGGGGTAATCTCGTGTTTGAAGCAACTGATATGGAATTGGGACAACCCAATCTGGGTTGGGACGGAACCTACAAAGGTAAGCCAATGGACCCTGCAGTTTTTGTGTATTATGCGGAAATTGAATTTGCCAATGGTGAGACCGAAATTTTCAAAGGAGATATTGGATTGGTAAGGTAGTGGGAGGTATTAAATATGGGGTATGAAGTATGAGGTATGGAGTATGAGGTAGGGGGATTGGTGATAAATAACAGGCGAATCCGGGAATGGGATCCGCCTGTTGGATTTAATGTGTTTGTTTACAAATAGAGAATCCAATTTAAAGCGAAACAAACCATTAATATTCCAGCTTTGCTTTCGATTATAATTGTCAACTATTAATTCGAAATAGCCCCTTTCCGTGATGCCAGATTATTGGAGAAACCTGGAGAATATTGGGTAGTCCCCAGCCTAAATACAAATTAATAGCTATGCTGGTTTTGGATAAACCATCACATTCGTCATGAACTGTAATTCAGGAATTTTGAAAAATTCTCCAGTTAACAAAGCATAATCCAATTATACCAATCTACAACCCCGCACCCCGCATCCCTTATTCCGCACCCCGCCCCTAAAACCCCTCCGCATCATCTTCCACCACTCTTGGGTCTCCTACACCGGTTAAGGTTCCATCGGAGTTGACGATAATAGCCTTTACTTTTGCAATTTTCGATACATCACCAATATGGTGTCCCATGCTTTCCAATTGGTGTAAAAGGACAGCATCCAATGCAGTGGCTTCATGTTTTATTTCATCAGGCAGCCATTGGTGATGAAACCTGGGAAAGGTAACAGCTTCATTCAGGTCCATATCAAATTCTGCTGTATTGAGAAAGACCTGGAACAACGAAGTCATGATAGTGGAACCGCCCGGGGTTCCTAACACCATCCACAATTTTCCATCCTTTTCAATAATGGTAGGTGTCATGGAAGAAAGCATCCTTTTACCGGGCTGAATGGCATTGATTTCATTGCCTACCATTCCAAAATAATTGGGTACCCCAGGTTTGGCACTAAAATCATCCATTTCATTATTTAAAAAGAATCCTGCTCCATTGACCAATACTTTTGATCCAAAATTAAGATTGAGGGTAGTGGTAACTGATACAGCATTACCTTGTCCATCTATAATGGAGGTATGGGTCGTTTCAAAACTTTCCACCTTTAGCTCAAAAGGCACTGATCGGGTAGAATCACTTGGTGTAGCATGTTCCAGGTTGAAATTCGACATTTTTTCAGCCAGGTAGGTACTATCCAACAATTTGTCAATCGGAACTTCATAAAAGTCTGAATCACCTAAGTGAGTAGCTCGGTCAGCAAATGCTCTGCGCATGGATTCTACCATGGTATGAACCGTTTTGGCATCTCTCACTCCCCAATCTTTCAGTGGATAGGGTTCTACCATTTTGAGCATTTGTAAAAGTGCCACGCCGCCCGAACTCGCAGGAGGCATGCTAATGATATGATACTCCTTATAATCGCCCGTTATAGGTGTTCTCCAGGCAGGTTGATATTTTTCCAGGTCATCAGCGGTAAGGATACCACCGGTAGCCTGGACTTTATCGGCAATATCTTTTGCAACCTTGCCTTTGTAAAATCCATCCGGACCATTAAGGCTGATATTTGCTAAAGTTGCTGCCAATTTGGGCTGTTTCAACCAATCGCCTTCCTTCCAGGTTGTATTTTTTACAAATGGATTATCCTTGGTTCCATTATATCGGACAAAAAACTTTTTAAAAGTTTCAAATCTTTCCGCTTCAGCTTGCAAAATTGGAAATCCATCTTTGGCTAATGCAATGGAAGGTTCTAACAAGGTAGCCCAGGGCAAACTGCCATATTTTTCATGAACTGCCCACATGCCGGCAACCGTTCCCGGAATACCAACCGCTAATCCGCCGTAAGTGCTTAGACTGTCAATAACCTGCCCGGTAGTGTCCAGGTACATATCACGGTGAGCCTTGGTAGGGGCTTTTTCCCTGTAATCAAGTACATCGGTTTGTCCATTTGCCAGTCTGATGACCATGAATCCACCACCACCAATATTACCGGCCCTGGGATATACTACAGCCAGGGCAAACTGGGTGGCAATTGCTGCATCAATGGCGTTCCCTCCTTTTTTTAAAATTTCAATTCCGACTTCAGAGGCCAGTGGGTGAGCAGTTACCACCATAGCTGTATCGTCGGTCAAGACTTGATCTACAGTGTAGGGTAGGGGTTCCGGACTTGTAACACAAGCTTGAAAAAAAAGGAATGAGAAGATTCCAATCCAAAGCAATCTCATACAAAGGAATTTTTGGCGAAGATAATTATTCTAAAATGCCTCATTAGCGACCTGATTAAGTTTAAAAGGGGATATTATAGCAGGTTAAAAATGCTTTCATCATTTTTTCTTTAGCTCAGCAAATTATTATAACAGGCCTTATCACTTTTAGCTCAATGTGCTGTGAAAAACCGTTAAGCATGAATCCATGTTTGAGCAAAATCAATTTACGGGTTACTAATGTCGATTTTCGAATAATTAAATTTGTGTTCCACTTCATAAATCATATTTCATATACCATAAATCATAACTCTAATGGGTCAAGCCAAAAGTAACGTTAAAGCTCAGCTGGATGAAAACACTTTCCATTTATTTTGAGAAGGTTGATCTCAGTATATTTAACTTTAACTTAAAGGTTTCCACTTCCAAAATCCTTACTTTGGGGAACCAAATTTTCATCAACTTTCAAAACCCGAAACCAATGAAAAAATCAACCACTCTCGGACATAGTACCCTTGAAATCAACCGCATCGGATTAGGCTGCATGGGCATGTCCGAATTTTACGGCTCTTTTGACGAATCCGAATCTATACATACCCTGCACAAAGCCATTGACCTGGGGGTCAATTTCTACGACACAGCCGATATGTATGGCTGGGGCGCCAATGAAAAATTGTTGGGAAAAGCTTTTAAAGGAAAGTGGAATGACATTGTCCTTGCCACCAAATTTGCAGTCATGCGCGGTCCTAATGGTGAGTTCCTTGGTATCAATGGCAAACCCGAGTACATCCGCAAAGCATGTGAAACTAGCTTGCAAAACCTGGGTGTTGAAGCGATAGATTTATATTACATGCACCGTAAAGATCCAGAGGTACCTATTGAAGATATTGTAGGCACTATGTCGGAACTGGTTAAAGAAGGCAAGGTGAAATACCTTGGACTTTCCGAAGTGGATCCGGAAACTTTGCGGAAAGCCAATGCGGTACACCCAATTACTGCGCTACAAACTGAATATTCGCTTTGGAGCCGTGAACCGGAAGATGAATTGTTTGCCACTTGCAAGGATACCGGAACTACCTTTGTTGCTTATAGTCCCCTGGGAAGAGGCTTCCTCACCGGTGCCATCAAAAGCAGAGCGGACTTCGAACCGGGTGATTTCAGGCTGCACAATCCTCGCTTTACAGAGGAAGCCATCCAGCAAAACTTGCAGTTTGTGGAAGTGGTAGAGCAAATCGCACAAAGTAAAGGCGTAAGCAAAGCACAAGTAGCACTGGCCTGGATCTTGAGTCAGAACGATGAAATTACGACCATACCGGGTACCAGAAAAATACACAGACTGGAAGAAAACCTGGGTGCCTTCAATGTTGAACTAACAGCCGAAGACATGGCCACCATCGATGCAAATGTACCGGATAGTACGGTGGGTGCCAGGTATTAATAATTAAGTTCTTTGCCTCCTTTGCGAGACCTTTTGTGTAACAATAAGTTCGGAAATAACACCCTTAGATATTAAATTTATCATTTAAGCATTTTCCTCAGGCTTATGTTTCTCGCAAAGAAGGCAAAACCAAACCGCAGAGGAAGCAAATTTTTTTTGCCAAAAATTCATTGCCTTGAATCACACCACTACCTTGCTATTTTTATTCGTCACCCTCATTTCCTGCCATCAGGAAGTCCCTTTTGATGCACAACAAAAAGAAGAGGTCCGTAAAGCCGTGCGAAAAACCTTGTACGATTATGATGAAGCGATTAAAAAAGGTGGATTGACGGCTGAATTTCCTTATTTGGATGACTCTGAAGACTTCTTTTGGACACCACCCGGATTTACTGCTGCCATCTCATTTGACTCTGTAGCTACCATTTTAAAACAAAATGCCTCCTTGTATAAATCCATAGAAAATAGCTGGGTAATACTCAACATCTTTCCTTTATCGAATGAAATAGCGACCTATAATGGTAAGGTAAAATCGACTATGACTGATACAAGCGGACAGGTAACCACCTTCCATTTACTGGAATCGGGAACACTGATAAAAAGGGAGGATGGTTGGAAACTGCTGAGTGGGCAAACGGCCCTTTTGGAGGAATAAAATGATCATTAATCATTCAAATTGTATTTCAATCCCGGCACCCTGGTTCACGCTGCGGCCGCAACGATTGAACGCAACGGCCACAGCGCTAAAGCTTTCACAATTTGATTTAAACCAGGTGAAATCCTATGGGAGTGAGTTTCCCAGGAAGGATATTAGTTCCCAAATCGATACCCGAAAACAAAAGATACGACTCTGGAATTCAACTTGTATTCACTATCATTAGAAAGATTGGTAAAGCCTTGTTGGAAACGGACAGCAGCCGAGTATTTATTCCAGGCATAACCCAAACCTCCAACTGCTGATACTTCGATTAATTTTAGTTCATCCTCCTCTCCGCCGATACCAATTTTTTCTTTGGTGGTTTCTGTCTCACCATTTGCTGTAGTCTTGATCCTGCTTTGAGCAGACAAATTGAATCCTAGCGAAGGCCCTGCTTCTACAAATAGGTTACCTTTGAATACAGGCGCTTTAAATCCAACCAAGACCGGAATGTCAAGCGTATAAAGATTGATATTGAACTTGGTAGTCCAGGTCTCACCAAAAAATTCCGTGGTTGCTTTATCCTGCCCACCTTTGGTCTGGGCCCTTAGACCGGCCTTCACATACAATGATTCGGATAAGTTGAAGGCTTTCAAAAGTCCAATTTGATATCCAAGTGATGTTCCGGTAATTTCATTACCATAATCAGAATCTCCATGCAAGGTGTTCAAATTCAAACCTCCTTCCAAGATTAATCCTTGTGCCTGTAATCCGGCAGTTGCCAATAAAATGAAAAGCATTGTTTTTAATGTTCTCATGACTTTGTTTTAGTTTAAATAGTTAAAAAATATAGCGTTGCAATACTATTGCAGTGATAAAATACCAGCCTTATGTTGTTGGAGTTGTTGTAGTTTCGATAATTAGTTTTAGTTTTCTTGAAGTAACATAGCATTCCAAAAATAGAAGGAAATTAGCATTATTCAAAAAAAATTGGTGGAGAACTTATTAAAAGAAAATCAAAAGCTATTTTCATTATAAATGCTTATTTCAGCCAATTATCATAATTTTAAACTTAAAATTGTGTACATTGAAGAGGTAGAATGAAAATCTAAAACATAATTTTATCATGGCTTTATCGACTATTGATTTTAACAATGAGGGACCTGCCACAGATATCCTATCATC
>JAGQWW010000158.1 GCA_020436955.1 Saprospiraceae bacterium
GATATGGTGGTGGATGGCAGCAGGTTTTGCACTATTGGTAGCAGCAATCTCTTTGCTTCCGTTTGAAAAAAAATCTGCACAACAGATAGCATCACAGGAAATAACGCATGAAAATAATGAGAATATTAATATAGCCGAAAAAGGCACTCTACCTGAAGAAAACCTGAAAACCATAACAGAGGATAATTCCAAAAAAGAGGCAGAAATATCAGAAAACCAAACAGTATTACCGGTAGCATCATTATCAGTAGACTTTTCAAAAAAAGAAGCGATATCAGTCCTTGAAAAATCCTCCCAAAATGGAACAAAAAACCTTTCTCAACCAATCGCTTTAAGTGAAGATGAACAAGATGGAAATAATCAATTAGTTACTGAAACGGTTTGGGAAGCGGCAACCATTCCAAACAAAGGAAACTTACTGCTTTCTGATCGCTTAGCCTATCTTCCAATACAAGCTATACAAACAAAAGAGTCATTCCTTTATAGTGAAAGTTTCTTAATTGAAGTTGCAAAAAACAAAACCAGAAAAGTTGGATTCGATATTCAGGCAGGTATGTTGACTGAAGATTTTTCTGCATTTAATGGTTTGGAAGGTTCTTTTTTAGTCTCCCTTCCGCTGAATAGACGCTGGAAATTGAATACTGGATTGGGAATTTCCTATCTCAAGAATCCGAAGGTCATAGTATATTCAACTGATACCCTTCAATATGATGCTGATCCAAGCTATGATCCTAATACAGAAGCTGTAAGAGCCGTTACAAAGAACAGGGAATCCTTTGTGGAACAAAAGTCATTTTTATTGCTTGACTTACCAATCCTTGCTGAATACACCTTACTCCCTAAATGGTCCGTGTATGGTGGTGTAAAAAACAGTTTTTTACTTCCTGAAAATTCTACCCTAGAATTTAGTCAAGTAGAATTGACAAATTCAAGTGATACTTTTGACAGCAATCAGATTTTCACGACTTCCTACACCTATCCTACCTATACCTTAAGCGGCCTATTGGGTTCCAAATATTACTTTGGAAAATCCACTTTTGTTTGGGCCCAATACCAACATGCTTTTCCTTTCAAAAAGGACCCGGTAGGTTATCGAAATAACCGATTTGCCATTGGAGCCGGATTTTCATTTTAATTTTGGGAAAGAAAAGGTTTATTTTGGCAAAAAATAATTGCCTTGGAAAATCAGCGATCAAAATTTCACCTTCCGGACGATGTAGCTTATTTGAATAATGCTTTTATGGCTCCCAACCTGAAAACGGTGGAAGCAGCCGGCATACAAGGCATTACCAGAAAGAACTTACCCTACGAGATGGTAATCGATGACTTTTTTGATCCTGTTGATCGGGTAAAAAAATCATTCGCCAACATAATTAAAGCTCCGGATCATCAACGGATCGCCATTATTCCATCCGTTTCTTACGGAATTGCCAGTGTTGTTCGGAATATAAAGCCAAAACCTTATGGCAATATAGTGGTCGCTGCTGAACAGTTCCCAAGCAATTATTACGCTTGGAAAAGATACGCTGACACGTACGATGTACAAATCAGGACGGTAGGCCCAACAGACGCCAACCACAAAGGAGCTTCCTGGAACCAGGCCATCCTGGACAACATCGATAAAGGTACTGCTGTAGTGGCCATCGGGAATGTGCATTGGGCAGATGGCACCCTTTTTCACCTGGAAGCCATAAAGGCAGCCTGTCAGGAAAACGACGCTTACCTGATACTGGACGGAACCCAATCTGTGGGTGCTTTTCCATTTGATGTAGAAAAGATACAACCGGATGCTTTGATCTGTGCAGGGTATAAATGGTTGTTTGGACCTTACGCTATGGGACTTGCATATTATGGGCCTAAATTTGACAATGGTATTCCGATAGAGGAAAACTGGATCAACAGAAAAGGAAGTGAAAACTTCCAGGCATTAGTCAACTATGAGGAGCATTACCATCCTCTTGCCAGGAAATACAATGTAGGTGAATCCAGCAACTTCATTCTAATCCCAATGATGGAAGCTGCGCTTGCACAAATCAACGAATGGGGACCTGAAAATATCCAGACCTATACCAAAAACCTAGTTGCCCCTTTCCTGGATCCTTTAAGTGATTTGGGTTGTGTAATTGAGGACGATGATTATCGATGTGGTCATCTTTTTGGTTTGCGATTACCTAAGACCTACAACCTGGACAAGGTTAAGCAACATTTTAAGGAGCAAAATATCTTTGTTTCTTTCCGTGGAAATGCGGTGCGCGTGTCAACTCATTTGTACAATCGACCAGAAGATCTCGAGAAATTGTTAGATGGATTGCGCTCCCTTCAAGCTTAACGCACCCTAACCGGAGCTTTCCCGGCTTTTCTTCCAACCAGGAAGATACCCGTTAACACAAACAAGGTTCCTACGATTTGCCAGGTATTTAATCGCTCATCGAGGAAGGTGTAAGCCAGGAAGATGGTAGCGATAGGTCCTATTGCCGCTACGAGCGAAACATTGCTTGCACCAATACTTCTGATGCCTTCAGAAATCATAAAAACAGGAAGGAAAGTGGAGAGGATGGACATGCCTAAAAACAGAAGGTAAATGTTAGTCGGCTGGTATAAATTTTCAAAAGAACCAAAAATCAAAAAGTGACCCCATACCAGGAAAGTCGCCAATATCATAATATAACTCGTAAAAAGCAGACTCCCATATCGTTGGATGAAGTCCCCTACCCTGACCATGTAAACAGAAAAGATAAAAGCCGAACCCAATACCAACAAAGCACCTAATAAGAATCCTTTTTCAAAAGTTCCTATGTTGGGTACCAGCGAAATGACAATTCCACCATAAGTCAGAAACAAGGCGATGACCTGAATTTTGGTAATTTTTTCCTTGTAAAATAAGGCTAACAAGGTCAATACCATTGCAGGATAGGTAAACAGAATGACCCTTTCCAGACTGGCTGTGATATATTGAAGTCCGGAAAAATTCAGAAAACTGGCTCCGTAATAACCAAGGAAAGCAAAGAGTAACAGATGTGCCCAATCAAATTTTTTGACCAATACATCCTTCCTTCTCCTATGAAAAAACAGGGCTGACAAAACGAAAAAGGGGAAAGCAAAAGTCATCCTTAAAGTAATGACCATGGTTGGATCTACACCATGCACAAAAATCAACTTGGCAAAGATGGCCTTAGTGGAAAACAGGACATTTCCCAACAACACCCAAAACACCCCTAATTGACGCTCAGATAACAAATCGAAGTTTTTGCAGGTGCAAATACACCCTTGACTGCAAATCTAATCGTTTCTTTTTTCACAGCATCCAAAACCACTTATAAGAATTGACTTGAAAAATCTTTATTTCATGAAGATTTCTACCGAGTAAGTGCCATTTTTGCGACACCAGCCGAGACTGGCACATTTTTGTATGGTAATTAATAGTAATATTACAAGATAAACATCCGGTTTCCCTAAGCCAGCATTATGAAATATTTCTACCTGCTACTACTTTCTTTTTGCTCTTTTTCCTTCGCTTTTAGTCAGGATGCCTTTGTAGAAGGTATCATCAAAGATGCCCAATCCGGGGAGCCTGTCGAATTGGTAAATGTTTTTATCAAGTCTCAAAACATCATTACAGAAACTGATATCAGAGGAAAATATAGACTTCAGGTGCCCCCCGGCCAAAAATTCATTCTTGGATTTTCACGCATCGGCTACCAGGAAACAGCTGTTCAATTAGCATCCCTGGCACCCGGAGCTACCAAAATAATTGATGTAGAACTGGCACAAATCGAGAGTGACCTGGAAATCGTAGTGACGGAAAGTAGGCTGGAAGATGCGGGAATGGTACAAGAAAAAATGGAACAGCTTAAACTACTCCCCACAACCACCGGAAACCTGGAAAGTGTGCTACCCAGTATTGCGCTTGGACTTAGCACCGGTACTGGGGGGGAATTGAGTTCTCAATACAATGTGCGAGGTGGAAATTATGATGAGAATCTGGTCTATGTCAATGACTTCGAAATCTATAGACCTCAGCTTATTCGCGCAGGTCAGCAGGAAGGCCTCACCTTTGCCAATATGAACATGGTACGGGACCTTACCTTTTCATCAGGAGGATTTGATGCAAAATATGGCGACAAACTTTCCAGTGTTTTGGACATCCGTTATAAAAGACCGGACTCCTTAAAAACTTCTATTGAAGCTTCTTTGCTGGGAGCCCAGGCACATTTGGAAGGTAGTTTTGGCCTTGGAAATAGTAGTTACAGAAAATTGCGCTACCTGGTAGGTGCACGTTATAAAACGACAAGATATCTGCTTGGAACGCTAGATGTAAAAGGAGAGTACTTGCCTGATTTCTATGATGTGCAGGCGTACGTCACCTACGATTTTAACCGCGACTGGCAACTAGCCGGAATCGCCAATTATAACCGGGCTGAATATCGATTCATACCGGAACAAAGAAGTACCGGATTTGGATTGATAAATTTTGCTTTGCAATTAGCCAGTGATTTTGAAGGAAGTGAAATCGATGATTTCACCCTGGCCATGGGAGGGCTTTCCCTTACCTATCTTCCCGACAGGAGACACAATCCTTACTTTTTAAAATTCCTTGCCTCCACTTTTCAAATCAATGAAAATGAAAGATTTGACATCATAGGCGATTACCGTTTACGAGAAGTGGAAAGTGCTTTGGGCAGTGATAATTTTGGAAATGTGTTACGAGAACTGGCAGAAGGAACTCAGCACCAATATGTTCGAAACTTCTTGTACTCTAACGTCACCAATGTTGAACACAAAGGAGGATGGGAAATTGAAGTCGAACCAAAAGATGAGATGGCAACAGGAAGTCATTTCCTTCAATGGGGGGTGAAATATCAAAACGAATACATTTACGACAAAATCAACGAATGGGAGCGACTTGATTCTGCCGGCTATTCCCTACCCTTTGATACCAGTCAGGTCTTAATAAATGAGGTCTATAAAAGTAGAAACGAACTTTCCTCCAACCGATTTAGCGGATATATGCAGGACACCTACACCTGGTTGAAAGACAGCGTTGCTGAAATTAAATTATCAGCCGGGGTAAGAGCCAATTATTGGACCTTGAACAATGAATTCAGTGTAACGCCCAGGGCTCAGTTGCTGTACAAAAATCTACGCTCCGGCAAGGATATTAGCTATAAAATTGCCAGTGGATTGTATTACCAACCACCTTTTTATCGCGAATTGAGAAATCCGCAAGGAATTGTAAACGAAGATGTTTTGGCTCAAAAATCTGCCCATTTTGTAATGGGTTTGAATTGGGATTTCAAAATGGGGAAAGGCAGCAGGAAGGTGCCATTCCGATTTATTGCTGAAGCATATTATAAGCACCTGTGGGATTTGGTCAGTTATGAAATCGACAATGTACGTATCCGCTATTCAGGATTGAACAACGCTACCGGGTATGTTACGGGTCTCGATATGCGATTGAATGGAGAATTTGTGGATGGAGCTGAATCCTGGATCAATCTGTCTTTCCTTAGAGCAAGAGAAAAACTGGATGGTGTGACCCACATGATACGAGCGGTTGGAGACACTACTGGCACGGTGGTTAACGATGTACCCAGACCAACCGATCAGCTAATGACCCTCTCGGTATTTTTCCAGGATTACCTGCCTAAAAATAAAAACTTTAAAACCCATGTCCAGCTTACGGTTGGAACGGGTCTGCCATATGGATTAAGAGGAAATAACGAAGTGTATCGAAACACCTATCGTTTTTCACCATATCATCGTGTAGATATCGGATTTTCCTTCCTTTTATGGGATAAAAGCAGGATTGCCGATAAACCAAGGCACCCACTTCGCTTCTCAAAAAGTACCTGGATGAGTCTGGAAGTCTTCAACTTATTGAAGGTTCAAAACCAAGCCTCTACTACCTGGGTAAAAACCATTTTCAAACAACAATACGCGGTACCAAATTACCTGACTTCGAGAAGAATCAATCTGAGATTGAGGATGGAATTTTAGGGCGCGGAGTGCGGTTTGCGGGGCGCGGGATGCGGTTCGCGTGATGCGTGGTGCGTGATGCGTGATGCAGGACGCGTTATAAATATAATGGGGGCCTTAGTAACTCAATACTAAGGCCCCCATAACTTAAAGATACTCACGCTACATATATCAAGGATAATCATTCCGTGAACCGCATCACGCGAACCGCGAACCGCACCACGCATCACGCGCCCCGCATTCCGCATTCCGCACCCCGCGTCCCGCAATATCAATTTCCTCCCATAATCAAGGGCAACCCATCACCATCACCTACC
>JAGQWW010000159.1 GCA_020436955.1 Saprospiraceae bacterium
TTTACCATTTGGATGCCGGTAAACTTTTCATAAATGGCTTCCATTACCAGCGTTTGTTCCACCACACTTTTAGTAGCTGCCACTGCTTTCTCCTTACCACATTTTAAAATATAACAATAGTCCGCTCTTTCCTCCAGTAAGCTGTTTTCGTTAGCTGTAATACCTATTAGGTAGGAAGTTCCTTGCCTTTTTAAATGGTCAAAAAGACGGATCAATTCCTTGGTACGCCCTGAATTGGAAAGACCGATTACCAACATATTACTGAGATCATATTCCAGGGCCTGAGTAGCGCCATCGGTATAGATGGGTATATGTGCTCCATGTTGCAGGTTCTTTTCAATGATGAGTTTGCCTGGAATCAACCTGCTACTTCCTTCTCCTGTAATGAAAATGCCTTTAAATGACTGTGCCGGCAGGGAAAGTTGCAGGTTGTTTTTATCGAAGTGCTCAATCAGGTTGGCTGTTTCCAGCATTTCCATGCACAAATGGTAGGTGTTGTAAACCGGGTAATCCTTTTTCATACATTTTGCATTTAGGGCATCAGGTATTCCTGTTTTTGCTAAAAGTGACCAATTTGGCGGCACCAAAAATTCCTGCATTTTCCAACGATGATTTTTTGACCACCAGGTTTTTTGCAAATCGGGTAAAAATGGTGTCTTGCGCAGTTGCTAAGGCCGAGTGTATAAAATGATCCCATGCACCTGCAATGGCACCTCCAAATACAATAGCCTCCGGATCATAACAGGATTGCAATAGTTTGATGAGCATTCCCAGGTGATGACCATAGGAGTTGAAGATTTCCTGTGCTTTGGTATCTCCATTTTTTACTTGTTCAAACAAATCAAGCGGTTCTACTTGATGGATATCGGTGAAAAAGCTTTTTCCGGTAAAATATTCATAATCCTTATCCAGGTAAGGGAGACAACCCACCTCTCCGGCACCACAATTCATTCCTTCATAAAGATGATTGTTGATGATAATTCCAACTCCAACGCCGGTGCCCAATGTAACACCGACTGTGTTTGAAAAGGGAAGCGCAGCGCCAAAGTATTTTTCACCCAACACAAAGCAGTTCGCATCATTGTTGATGGCTACGGGTATGTTAAATGAGTGCTGTATAATGTCTTTTAAGGGAACTACATCCCAATCGGGAAGGTTAACCACATCATAGACAATGCCTTTGGATATATCGACATAGGAAGGCACCCCAATCCCAATACCATCTATTTGATATTCATTAAAACTTTCGATGATTTGTAATAGCTGATTGATAACCCCATCCTTCCCATGGGATTTATCAACCGGCCACGAATTGCAGTGGACCAGATTTTCATTTTCCAATAATCCTGCAGAGATGGTAGTGCCTCCCAGGTCGATACCCAATATTGCCATAGTTCAGCTTTGTTGGTTGCATAGATAGTACGGATTCAATAAATCGAAGTGCTATATTGCGTCAATTAATCCTCAATTTGCGAAAATCATATCTTATTGAAACTGAATCGTTTCCTGTAAACAGAAGGGCTCATGGCAAATTGGCTTGCAAAAACCCTGGCGAGGTTTTTACTATCAGGAAATCCACATAAAGTAGCCATGTCATTGATAGGGAGGTCTGAGTTCAAAAGGAGAAAGACGAATTTTTCCATTCGCTGCCTTTTCACTTCTTCATAGATAGAGCGGTTCAGCTGGTTTTTAAACCTAATTTCCAGTGCTCTTCTCGACAAAGGTATTTGTCTGCAAATCTCAGTAACATTCAAGGGTGTGTCCAGATGTTCCTTTATGTAAATCAAGGCCTTTTTAATGTAGGGGTCGTCCAGGGCAAATACATCGCTGGAATGCCTTGTGATTATTTGAAGTGGTTCGAGAAGAATATCTTGTTTAATGATGCGATGCTCCTGGATCATTTTTTCCATTAATTCAGCAGCTAAAAATCCGCCATTTATTTCATCTTGTTGGATACTTGAGAGTGAAGGCGTACTAGTTTTGCAGATAAGTTCATCGTTGTCAACACTTAACAAGGCCATCTCTTCCGGGATATGGATTTTGGCCATTTTTGCCGCTTCCATCAAATGTTCTGCTCTGTTATCATCACAGGTAAATATGGCCACAGGCTTTGGGAGAGACAACAACCAGTCTTTTAGGGTAGAAGCAGTATAAAACCAAAACTGTCGGTTTTTGGAAGCATCTGGTGAATAGGAATTTACAGATAGACCAACAGCCTGGATTTTTTTTCTAAAGGCGTTTTCCCGCTCTCTTGACCAGACCGTATTTGGCATACCATAAAATGCGAAATTCTTAAATCCTCGCGAAAGGAAATAATCTGCAGCCATCTCCCCCGATTTCCGGTAGTTTCCCGATATATTGGCTATGGTGTCAAATGGTTCGATATAATCAACTGCGATCAATTTTAAACCGGCCTCTATCAACTGCTTTACTTCGTTTTCATCCTGAAATTGACCAACCAAACAATCAGCTTTCCATTCCCTTGCAAATTCGATGATCCCTTCGATTCCATATTGGTCCCGATAGGAAGGAGTCATTTTACAAAAAGACCATGGACCATAAATATCAGCATACCTACTGATGCCTTGAATCAGATTGCGACTAAATGATTCAGACAAGTCAAGTAGGAAAATGATTTTTCTGGTTGCATGCATGGTTTGGAGAAAATATTACTAAATGTAATCACCAAACTTGGGAAGTGATAAATGTGGGATGGGATTTCTTGTGGCAGGTAAATAAAAGGGAATAAGGGAGGATAAAGAAACTATTAGTAAATGCAAAGGCCCAGTCTAATGACCGGGCCTTTAGCGCCTCCTCAAGGACTTGAACCTTGGACCTACGGATTAACAGTCCGCCGCTCTAACCAGCTGAGCTAAGGAGGCATATTTTTTATTGAGCTTAGTTATACAGGCTTTTCTTTTTTAAGTTTCAAAAACCTTGAAGAAAATGACCTTTTATTTGCGCTCAAGAATTTTAATTTTGCGCTGTTCTTTTTCCTTTGAAAAAGCCGCTCTGTATTAAAGCGGGGCAAAAGTAAGTCAATCAAAATAATTGTGCAATATTTGCCGCTCAATTTTTTTTAAAAATTTTTTGCATGAGTTTATTAACCGTTGGTACTGTGGCATTTGATGCTATTGAAACACCTTTTGGAAAAGCAGATAAAATTGTTGGAGGTGCTGCTACATACATCAGTTTGGCAGCTTCTTACTTCAAAAATGACGTAAAATTGGTTTCTGTTGTCGGTGATGATTTTCCCCAGGAGGTTCTAAATGATTTGAAAAAAAGAAACATAAGCCTTGATGGCCTGCAGGTAAAAGAAGGAGAAAAATCTTTTTTCTGGGCCGGGAAGTACCATTACAACATGAACGATAGGGATACCCTTGATACCCAATTGAATGTTTTGGCCGATTTCGACCCTGTTTTGCCTGAAGCTTATAAAGACAGTGAATTTGTGATGCTTGGTAATCTTACGCCTGCTGTACAAATGCGTGTGTTGGAGCAACTCAACCAAAGACCAAAAGCAGTTGCCATGGATACTATGAACTTTTGGATGGATACGGCTATGGATAGTTTGAAAGAAGTAATTTCAAAAGTGGACATCCTTACCATCAATGATGAAGAAGCAAAGCAATTGTCAGGTGAATATTCACTGGTAAGAGCAGCCCACAAGATTTTTGAAATGGGACCAAAGTATTTGGTAATCAAAAAAGGGGAACACGGAGCGCTCTTATTCCATGGGGAGGAAGTTTTCTTTGCGCCGGCTCTTCCGTTGCAAGACGTTTTTGACCCAACTGGAGCAGGAGACACTTTTGCTGGAGGATTTATGGGCTGGTTGGCTAGAAGCGGTGATTTGTCTTTTGAAAATATGAAACGGGCTGTTATCTATGGTTCAGTATTGGCTTCATTTTGCGTAGAGAAATTTGGGATTGAAAGGTTAAAAGAGTTGACCTTAGATGAAATAACTCAACGCTTGGATCGGTTTGTAAGACTGACTCATTTTAGCGTAAAGAAATTGGATTAAGATTTATGAAAGTTATTTGTATAACCGGGGCAACCGGACAAGTAGGAAAAGAATTTCAAAATTTGGAGTCTGAGTTTTCAGGCTTCAAATTTTTGTTTGCAGGGAAATTTGAACTGGACATTACCAATCCCCAATATGTGGCTGACTTTTTTAGAAAAAATAAAGTTGACTACCTGATTAATTGTGCAGCATACACCGCTGTAGACAAAGCAGAAGACGAACCGGAATTAGCAAGGGCCATTAATGTCGAAGGCGCAAGAGAACTTGCACAATCCTGCCTTATTCGTAATATTCCGCTTATCCATATATCAACTGATTATGTATACCATGGTGATGGTAACCACCCTTTATTAGAGACCGATGCTACTCATCCTCAAGGAGTGTATGCAAGCACCAAACTAGAGGGAGAAAAGGTAGCTATGGCCATTCATCCAATGACTACAATAATTCGAACTTCCTGGGTATATTCCAATTATGGACACAATTTTTATAAGACTATGTTGAGGCTTTCAACAGAAAAGTCAGAGCTCAACATTGTCAATGACCAAATCGGAACCCCAACCTATGCTAAAGATTTAGCAACGACCATTTTAACGATGATCCAAAAAGTTGAATCCGAAGAAGTGCCATTTATACAGCTTCGTGGGATTTTTAATTTTTCCAATGAAGGAGAAACCAATTGGGCAGAATTCGCTTCTGAAATATTCTCCCTTACAGGTGCCCAAACAAAGGTAAATCCAATTGCAACCAGTGCCTATCCTACCAAAGCAACCAGACCTGCTTATAGTTTGATGGACAAATCCAAGATAAAAAAGACGTTCGGAATTGAGATTCGAGATTGGAAGGAGGCCTTAAAGGAGTGTGTGGAAGGGTCAAATACAAAATAAAAATAAAGCAGGTCAATTTGACCTGCTTTATTTTCTCTACTCCCCTCTCATCAACCACTTTTTCTTAATTCCCTTTTCGGTCGAAACAGAAACCAGATATAAACCTGTTGGATAATCAGCTAGAGAAAACTCAATTTGTTTTTGGTTTGCAATTATTTCCTGCAAAACCCTACCTGTAAGATCTAAAATCTCAACCCTCTCTATAATTTCGTTGGATTGAAGTACTACTTTTCCATCAGTAGGGTTAGGGTATAATTTGAGTTCATGGTTTGGCTCCATTTTATTTGAAATCAACTTGTCGAGGTCTTGCATATCTGTTCCTTCCATCCTTTCAAAAGCAATTTCCAGTTCCTCAATCTCCCTGGCATTAGGACAAAACGGAGGCGGAATGACCAATACGAATACATGTATAGAGTCTGTTTGTCCTGATGGCAGTGTTGCTGTTAGTGTATATCTGGTGGTCTCATTTGGGAATGCCAAAGGACTGGGACAATCTGAACAACTCAAACCCGATGCAGGACTCCATGAAAAATCTGCACCTCTCGATGGTCTAATAGACAACCTTTTTGCATCACCCTTGCATAAAATATGGACGGGTGATATACGGTAAATGCCGGTTCCAATGATGTAGCAATTTTCTGCATTGCATCCATTGTTGTCTGTTACTGTTACGCAGTAAATACCGCCTGGCAGGTCTTCTCTGTTTTGCGTGGTATTTCCATCGTTCCATTGGAAAGAGAAAGGATCGTTACCTTGCACATCCAGTGTAACTTTTCCTGCGCCGTAAAAAATGGGCTGTTGTATGCTATCCATGATTTCAGGCATGGGTAAAATATCATAACTAGCAAAAGCATTATAACTACAAGCCCCTTCTTCATATAGGACCGAAACCTGTTGTTGCCCTGATGGTAAATCGGTAGGATCTAAATAGCCATCCGGGCTCACACCATTTCCACTCCAGTTTATGATGCCGTTATTAAAGGGTGCAATGGTTACATCTAAAGGGATAAGCTCTTCTTCACCCTCACATATGGGAGCAATTGGTACAATGTCAACATTGACAGTAGGACAGGGCTGGGAAATGCAAGATGCCTGCGCATATGAAGTGGTACAAAGGCTGTTTGGAATAGCTCCCACTTCAATGGTCACCGAGGCGCCCGGATTAATTCCACTTACGGTGTAAGTTGTTCCATTGAGCGTTCCAATCAATCCGGGAGTTAATATATTGACGGTGTAGCCGGCCGCACCCGGTATCGGGTCCCAATAAAAATCAATTTGATTGGGCGTAACTGCCTGGCAGGAAATGACAGGAGCAGGTATTACATCATCCACTACAATTGTACCGGAAGCGAGGTTGCTGGTACAGCCGTTTTCATCGA
>JAGQWW010000015.1 GCA_020436955.1 Saprospiraceae bacterium
CGTTGACCTACTGCTTTTTACAAAATCCAGCCACTAGCAACAAGTGACCAGCAACCATCTCATCCCTTCAACAAATTCCTCGAAATGACCAGTTTTTGGATTTCGGAGGTGCCTTCGCCGATGGTGCAGAGTTTGGAGTGGTGCTTTACGCCTTTAAAAAAATGATAATATAAGCGTGGGAATCGTAGTAGAATTGTTAAATTGGGGGTGTAAAACACCTAAAAATAAACAATTCATACGATGCGAATTGAGTTGTCAAAAGAAAACCCTCCAAAATTTTTTGAGGATAACGGCAGTATTGCCTTCTACATGAAAACCCTAATAAGGTCTGATTCCAAAGAAGATCCAATTGTTTTAAATCGTGTTCGAATTGAAAATCCACATGGAGGTTCTTCTGAGATGCAATTATTGGATGAGAGCGGGAAGGAATTGTCAGAGCCATTAGTAATTGAACCCGGATGCAGGAAGAATATTTACCTGGCTTTAAAAGGGTTGGATCCATCTTCATCATGGCTGGTTGGAAAATCCCAAAGGTTTTTATATCATCTCACTTATTTCTTTCAAGCTGACAAGGATGAAGTAAAAGAGATTACCTTTCAATTCAAAGGTACTTTGAAGGGGGAATCTCAGACACTTAATGAATTTTCTAAGTATTCATTTAAGCGAACCGGCCTCTCTTTCCTGTTTATTAGCTTGTTCATAATATTCTTGATTTTCCTAATATTAAATCTTTGGGTAAGCCAGAATGAAGGGGTATTTCACCAGGTGATCCCCTCTTATTTATTTAATTTATTGTTATCAGGGGGTTTACTTTTCCTTGGGATAAATTTTGGCAGTCTAAAAAAGGCATTTATTAATCTAAGAACCACTAAAGACTTTTTTAATACTACTGAATTATACTTTCATAATGATACGCTTTCCTTGTTGAAAAGCAGGAATTTCACGCTTTTCTCATTTGCCGGACTCTTATTCGCGGTAATTGTTTTTGGATGGATATTGTTCCCTGTAAAATTTGAACTCGACAGATCAAGCTATTCTGCGATTTTCCTTGGTGATGGAGACCCTAAATTTGTTTCTAATGATAAGATTTACTGGAAGGATTTTTCTAAGGTACTGATTACTCCCAGAAAAGATACGATCGAGGTAGTTGAAGACCTTGAACGTTTGAAAATTGGAAACCTAAAGGAAACATTGATGCCACTTTTTTCTCCTTTCTTTTCAAGAAAGGTTTCTATAATGCCTGATTCGTTTTTGCTGGATAAATCATGTTCGGCATGCCTATCTGAAATTAATTCAGATAGGGAAAATTTGAAGATTACTTATCCTGAAATTAAGTCCTTGTGTAAAACCAAGAAATACCCGTGCATGTGCGAGTTGGAATCATTTTTAAATACAGGCGCACCTGAAGCAAGTGATTTTTCAATAAAGGGTAGAGCAATATTTTATAAACCGAATACTTCTGATTGGAAAGAGGAGGTGCCTGTCATGAAGCTATTTGAAATTTATTACAAGGCAATTGAAGAGAAGGGAAAAGAGCAATTTGTAGCGGCACAAATCGATGATTTAAAAACAACATTTAAGGTCAATACTTCATCCATTATCAATTTTATCAATCGATTAATAAAAGGATTTGAGGAAGAATATGACTCCGTTGGCCAAACGGACGGGAAAGAAGCTGCAAAATTGGACGCAACCTGGGCTTTTTGTGCATATCTAAGCAAACAGGGCCTGGAATATGGTTCTGATGAGCTCACCATTTGCAGGGATTTAAACAGCATTTTGGAAAAGAATATTGGTGTAGATACTGTGGCAAAATCATTTGTAAGGTTTGCTCTTTTGACCCAGTCTAATTTAATTGTTGAAAAGAAATCTATTGATTCATTGATTATAGATTACATAGATTTTAAGCCAAAATCAGCCTTGGGATCCGGTTCATTAAAGTTGAGAAACGCTAAAATTGATATAGTTCTCAGCCAATTGCTTGAGGATAAGAACAGCATGGATCCAGACTTTGCATCGGCATTGGTTGCGAATGTAAAACAATTGGAATTTACGGGAAGTAATCATGAAAAGAAGGAAAATATAGGGAGAGTAATCAATACTATGTTTTGGCTTAAAGCGGCAGAAGTCAACAATGGACTTTCATATATTAGAGAATTGCATGATTTGATCGTTTCTAAGGCAGAGCAAGAAGCGGCGTTGCCTAGGTATTATTTTAGAAATATGGCGCGTTCAGGGTATGCCGGTGAAAAGTTTCAACTCGATTATTTTCAAAAATATTATTGTGCCTGGGGCGGTGGAGGGGCACAAAACGAATGGGGCAGTACTACTCCAATAATTTATTCAAAAGAGATTTTTGAGGAAAATGGTAAACCATCCCAACAATTTATTGACCTGGCTAGTCAATGGGATGACTTGTTGTATTGGAAGACTCAGTGCAATAAATAATTTTAGCAGGTATTTATATTGTAGAATTATAATTTATTGAATTGAATTTTAGCAGGGTATTATTTTTTTAAGATTTTATTTAATAGATTTAGTCTGCATTGAATATATGAAATAGTAAAACCAGGTTCCGGTCTATTCGACTTAACTTGTTTTGCACCTAAACCCTTTAAAGTATGGCGGACCCCCGTGACCTTTTGAAATCTTCAAAAAAGGGTAAGAGCCTTGTCAAAGGCTTAACTTATTTAGATACTGGAATAATTAACCAGATAGTTCGAGATAATAAAATTCCCTTCAGGGTTATTCCATCCCGTTTTCGTTTTTATACAGCGAAGGAGCTTTTTAACAGACTTTTCTTGGTTTCACCCCTTTATAAAGGTGTGTATGGTTTTGCCTATGGTGAATTTGGAAGGGGTTTTTCTCTTGGTGCATCGGCTGATATACTAGAATTGATATTAGGCCCGGGTAGTCCTTTTCATCTGGAGCTTGAAATTGATGGTGAAAAAAAATGGAGTACAGAGGCTCTTATTCTATTGTCCCGGATGTTTGAAGCCCTACCAAATGGTTCCATCACAACTGTTGGAAATCAATGGTCATCACAAAAGCCTTTTGTTCTTCAATCTTTATCCGGCAAAAAGGGTCAATTTAAAATTACTTTAAAAGCAGACTTTTGGACAGGTTATACTTCCCCTGTCGCTTTGGGAGCTGCTGACATCAGGTTCAAGCTGATCGATGCAGCAATAACAGGTTCCTATCAACGAATTCATAGTATTTATTTTGATTCCAATCCCGGCTGGTATGATCATTTTCACGCCAAAGCGTTGGATCATGATTTGGAACAAATAGCAAAAGTAGGTGCTAAAATAGGTTTGAAAGAAAAAGCGGTCGAATGGCTTCGGGATTATATTGTGCCTCTAATTCACTTCAAACAGAAAAAAATTAAAAGGGGATCAATCAAAACCGTTCATGTCAATTTATTAAGTGATTTGAAAGCTGAGATTGAAAAATTACCAAAACGATCTAAAAAGGACAGGGCAAAGAAATTTAAACAGAGAGCTTTGAATTTGACAAATCCTTTTTCAAAGCCTGGTAGTGATGAGATAAAGGGGCAATTGCAGGTTATTTTACAATACTTTAAGGATAATAATAAGGGATTCAAAACCATTTTTTCTGACAAGAGCCTTGAACAAATCGAGTCCCAATTGGATGAATACATTACCCGAATTGAGGAAGCCAAAGTCCTAAATCATGAAACTGCAGCTTCAGGAATCTTGCCTCCAAAAATGGGTAATGAATTTGATACTTCTTTGGATGCGTTTAAACACCTGGGATTGTTGGAGTTGAAAATTTCAGGTCCTAAAACAGTAGGTCTTGAAGTTGGCTTTCTAAAATTTGATTTGGGAAAAGCACAGTCCAAAACCGATGAGGATAAACTCAATTGGATTGATGACCCGGCAGCAAAATTGCAGCAAACAGCAGAGGACAAAACCATCGCGAAATTAAATTTTTTCCAAAAAGCAAAGAATTTTGCAGGTGGTCTCAGTCCTGGTACAGCCATTGGCGGTGAATTTACTTCCATGGAAGGTTATTACCAATCATGGAACCCCAATATGCCCGGAAACCGACCCCTGGTTTTTTCCCAATTATCAAGGGTATCCTATTCAATAATGCAATTTGACCTGGGCAATTCAATTAACTTATCAACTGACGACCCTCTTTATAAAAATGATAATAAAGAAGAAGAGGAAGAAGAACTATCAGTGGGTAAAGCAATGGCAGATTGTTTTATTGATGAAGAAATCATTGATAGGTTAACTGATGTAATAGTTGAAAAGGCTGGGAAAATAGCCAAAAAAAATAGGAGAGTTGAGATTGAAAAATGGTTAGAAACAGAAAATGAGGTAAAATTTGGTCCCAACAAGAAAATTACTTCTACTGGTAATATAAAGGCATTAAGTCTTGGACTGACAATAAGTAAGAATGATATCCAATATAGTTCTATCTCTGCTTACTGGGAATATCCGGGTAATATCTCAACTGGGAAGGTATGGTTGGAAAGAGGTACCGGGATAAATTTTGGGATATCCATAGAGAAAAGATACCTAATTAGGCTAGCGAAAGGAGCTTTAGCGATAACTCAGAAAACCCAAAAGAATGAAAAGAAAATAAATGAAAACAGGGTGTATGGAGAATTTTTCCGCCTTGCTGCTGCATTGAAAATCAGGCCAAAACACTTTAAGACCTTCCTTCACGGAATCTTTAAACTTTATCAGCAAAATAAAAAATCATGGAATGATAATGAGCAAGTTCCTTCTTCCTTGTTATTGGAAACCTCTCTAAGTTTAAAAGAACGTTTGGAGGTAGATGCTGATGTTAAGGATGGACAAATTTTGAGTGTAAAAGGGCTTTATGAACACAAAGCATTTAAAGAGTACATCCAAAGTGGAGATCCTAAAAATGATGCTTTTCAGATAGAAACGATTCGGGTACGGCACCGGGTTTCTGATTCAGTCAATGATCAATTTTCATTTAAGGTTGGAATAAATGTAGGGGTTGGGATTCGTGTCGGGTTTGAAAAATTTAAGCATGCAGGAAATGAAGCCATCAAAGACTTGTTGATTTTCCTGCCTGAGGCTAAGGAGTTTTACTTTGAAGGTTTCCCAACAAAAGACGAAGTGAATGAAAGCCAAAATGAAGTGAATAAACTTCCTTTCATAAAATATGAACTATGTAATCTGGACCATACGGTATCACCAACTATATTTTTCCCACATTCATTTCCAGGAAGTGAATTCTAATCAGCATTACGTATGAATTTAAGCGACTTTTTCGATAAGATAAAAGATAATGAAGGTGAATTGCGCATTGATAATCCCATAGAAGTTGATGATATTAATACCTTGTGGAAAGGATTTCAGGAGCATATATTTATTAAGTTTTTTCAAAGTGATTTGGATTTTGGTGAAAAGATATCGGGTATCCTTCCCGAGAAATTATTGCCCGATACATCCCTTTCATTGTATGAATTTGCTTATGCTTCGGGTTCTGAAGAAAACTCGCCATATCTTCTCTTTTCTATAGGTATTGATGAATGTAACTGGGAATTGCTGCCTTCTTTTCAAAAAGAAAATGAAAGTTTAATTGTGTTGAACTCCTTTATTCTTGATGTAGAATATGATGGGGATAGTTTAGAAGTTACGTTAACGGGGACGGCAGAGCTGAATGACCTTTCTTTGAAAGTTTCTGCTGAATTTCCAACAGGTTATTTTGAGGTATCACTAGCAAGTGGGGCCGTTGATCAAGAGATTTGCGATACATTATTTAAGGAATTCAATTTTGAACCGGCAAAGGTCTTTGGTTTTGAAAATGAAGATGAAAAAATAGCGGGACATAACCTTTTGATTCAGATTTCTCCAACTGAGGATATCTATATCATTAGTGCAGGCTTTAGAGATTTACAAATAATTGGTGCCAAAGCGGACATTTATGCCAG
This sequence comes from Saprospiraceae bacterium, assembly GCA_020436955.1. Lineage (GTDB taxonomy): Bacteria > Bacteroidota > Bacteroidia > Chitinophagales > Saprospiraceae > JAGQWW01. Next base: position 5,939 of record JAGQWW010000015.1, read on the forward strand.
GGTTTCATATGTTAACAAAAAATTTGAAACAGCACTTTACACCAATTTCCTATTTGAAAATGACAGAACCGGGAAAAAAATCAATCTTTCCCTTGGGGGCAATTTGTCCTATCAGGAATCTAACCTCGAATATAGTCTATATGGTATTGTGAGTTTGAAAAATTACACCCTGAGCGATGTGATTGGTTCAATTGCTCAAGCTATGGGTGTAGAAAATACCATTCCTGCCTTTCCCTTTAGCGAAATTGTGAATCCTGAATTGTCTGAGCTGGGCTTGGTGATTCAAATGCCTCAAAAGCATTTTACATTTAACGTTGAGCTAAAAAATGTTTTCCATATTTCTCATGATGGAAAAGATATTTTCAGTCTGGATAGATTGAGTCTTTTAATTGACTATAATCCGCTAAATGCAAATAAATTTTCAGGGCATATTGAGGGAATTTTAACCCTGCCCGGTGCATTAAAGGTATTTGTTTCAGCTGAAAACGATGCTGAAGGTTGGAGATTTGCGGGTGAATTGGAAGAGCCTTGGGAACTTTCCAATTTGACAAAAGATCTGCTGGGTATTCCATTACCGGAAAAAATGCTCCATTTATCCTTACTCGAAAATACAGAGATAGCCTACCATACCAAATCCGGAGCTTTATTAATAAAGGGATTTTGCGATGTTTCCCTCGATATCCCGACTGGTGCAGATGACCTCAAATTTAATATCAAAATTAAGGAAGTCGGTTTCACTAGGGATGAAAATCACCAACTATATTTTGTTTTAAAAGGTTCTGCTGCATTACAAAAGGCAGGAAGTGATACTGGTTTGGAAATTGGAGTGGAATTGTCCTATGATAAGGGCTATTGGAATTTGAATGCAAATTTGGGCAGTGAAGAAAAGACCTTGGAGGAACTGGTCAGTGGCTTATTTGGCGTTCCAAAATCCAAAGTTCAATTGCCACACTTAATCGGAGCTCAAAAACCCAAGAACTTAGGAGTTTTCTACGAAGGTGAAACCAGGAGCATGGGGGTAAAGGCGGAGGTGTCAGCGGACGACCTTGGTTTTAATGTCGAAAAATCGGTATTTAATCTTGAGATTAATAAGGGAAAAGCAGGTTTAGCAGTGAAAGCAAACCTGGAACTCACAAATAATTCTGGTGAAATCTACCGATTCCTTATTGCCTTTAGTAAATCGGCCAGCTCAACAAGCTTCCTGGCTACTTATAGGGGCCATTTTTCGTTTGAAAAAGTCATTACACTAATAACAGGTGCTGGCATTGACAAAATGCCTAAGTGGCTGAATCCAACTATGGATGGTGCGACATTTATTGTTACCAAGCCGAGTGATGGTTCGCCCAAGAGGGTCTTATTTTCTTTAAAGGGTAATATGGAATTTAGCCTTAAAGACCTGGAATTGGTCGGTAAATATTTGCCTGGAGGAAAGGAAAAGATAGACCTAAAATTGATGGTTGCCAGTAAACCTTTGGGCGACTCTAAAACGGAAGAATTCAAAGAAGTAAGCGCGCTGATCAAAGAAGTAAACCTGGAAGACCAACTAATATTGCCGGAAACAGGTTTGGGTAAAGGCTTTGATCTAACCGTTGCTGTTTCAAGTGAGACATTCACTGCCATCAATTCCGACTTTTCATTTTCTTATCAAACAGATTCTGAAGGGAAAGAACAATCCAAAACAGAAGGAGATTCAAAGACGTCATGGAAGGAGGTGGGTAAGAACTTTGGACCGGTTTCGATACAGAAATTTGGTTACACGGTAGAGGAAGGCCGGTTTAAAATCCTGGTGGATGGAGGGCTTACCATGGGAGGATTCACTTTTAGTCTCATGGATTTGGCAGTAAGTGTACCGTTATCGTTGCCTTTTGAGCCTAATAAAATGGAATTCGGGCTCTCTGGTTTAGCGCTTAAGTATAGTTCTACCTCCCTGAAATTGTCAGGTGCATTTTTGCATCAGAAGGTTCTTGTCCCTTACGGGCAATCAAATATTTGGGTGAATGGCTACTTTGGGGAAGCTTTTCTTTCTTTCCAGGGTAAATCGTTCCGTGCTTTAGGAGCATATATTAATCTTCCCAATGCACCTTCTTTCTTCTTATATCTGGTTGTAAATGTCCCAATTGGAGGACCCAGCTATTTTTATGTCAATGGTTTTGCCGTTGGATTTGGAATCAACAGCAGTTTGAAAATCCCAACAGTTGATACAGTCAGGGATTTTGTATTAGTGAAGGCTGCAATGGGGGAACAAGATTTTGACAAAGCTTCTCCTTTTGAAAATCTTAGACTAATACAGCAGGATATACTACCTATGGCGGGTTCGTATTGGATCGCAGTTGGGTTGAAAGTCATGCATGTCAAAATATTGCAGTCCTTTTTCCTTGCTACAGTTCAATTTGGTAACAAATTGGAAATCACGCTGCTGGGTTTGACAAAATTGACCTTGCCACCACCTGGCAACAGTATTGTACAGGCTGAGTTACAAATGCGAGCCCAATATTTACCGGATGAAGGTTTCTTATCTATTGAAGGTCGTTTGAGTCCTAATTCATTCATCCTGAGCCCGAAAGCACGACTTACCGGTGGTTTTGCATTTTGTGCGTGGTTTAAAGGACCTCATGCAGGAGAATTCGTATTAAGTATGGGGGGGTATCATCCAAGGTTTAGAAAGCCGGATCATTATCCTTCTGTACCTAGAATTGGAGTTAATTGGCAGGTAACATCCAATATTTTAATAAAAGGTGAAGAATATTATGCCTTAACCCCTGGGGCATTCATGGCGGGAGGTAGGTTGGAAGCAAGTGCCAAAGTAGGAAAGATACAAGCAACCTTTACTGCAGAAGCGCATTTTATGGTAAACTTTAGTCCTTTCCAATATCAGGGAAACATTGGAGTAGGGCTTTCTGCATCCTTCCATTTTCTTGGAAAACACACTGTTCATATAGGTGCTGATGTCGAACTTTGGGGACCTCCCTTTGCGGGCAAAGCAATTGTTGATCTTGGATTACTAGATTTGGAAATTGAATTTGGTCCTGCTAAAACACCACCATTGCCTATTTCCTGGGAAGAATTTTCAGGGAAATTTTTACCGGAACCGGACAGCACGCTATCAATTGATGTCGGAAAAGGTTTGATTAAAGAAATAGCTAATCCTAGTGTCAATGGTTCGGGACTTTGGATAATGAATCCAAATGATTTTGAACTGAATTTTGAATCAGCCATACCTATACAAACAATTACCCTATCCAATAATGAAGTAGCCTTTTCTAATCAAGGTAATTGGGAAATAGGGATTGCACCAATGAATGTACCTAGTAGTGCATTTAAGTCCATTGTACACATCAATATTTTCAAGGATGGAGAAGAGTATATAGATGATAATATAGTAATTGCAAAATCTGCAATGCTTAGGTCGCAGCCTAAAGCACTCTGGGGCAAATTTAGAGAAGAAAATTACCAGGGTTCCGCTCTAACTATAAAGGATACAATTTCAGGGTTCCAAATAGTAAAAACACCTAAGAATCCGGACAAAACTAAACCAGTCCTTATTTCCAATTTATTATGGAAGCACCACTTGTCGGAGATAAAGGTAGACGAAAATGTGCCGCTTACAACATTTGAAGATTATGCTCAAGAACATGAGAAGTCTACGCCGGGATCACCGAAGGCTGAATACTTAAAAGTTTTAAGTTCCCTGTTTACCACTCCACCCGATGTGTCGTCCTTTGAATTTGATGAGTTTGATAATCAATTGATGGAATTTGGAGTCTATGAAAAGTCAATGGGAACAGTAATAAATATTTAATTATGGGAAATACGCAAAATACGAATGAGAAAGATTTAAAGGAAATAACTTTTGTGGAAGATTACGTTCCTTCCTTAAAGGCTGGGATGTACAAAGTATCGCTACGACAAGAATTAATGGATGGTCGTAATACTCCAACCAGTCCAATTGAAAAACTATTATTTAAAAAAATTCCTGATGGTATATCCTTTTCAAAGGAGAAGGACTTTTTTGTATCAGGAGAGCGCTTCAATTTAAGACCCTTAGATATTGATTCGGTTTTCCCTCCAGATATGAGTGTTGGGAAGTTTTATGATACCTTACCTCATCTTGTTTTTAATGATCCAAGTTTGCCGTGGCAACGTTCTTTATTCGCCGGAAAAAAGGGTGATCCTAAAACACCCTGGTTGGCTCTTTTATTATTCGATGAAAATGATCCTGCTCCTAATCCACGCCGTGTCCCAGTATCTACTTTATTAAACCCGCAGGAGCGTAAGGAGGGTTTCTTCTTTCCTGATACTTTTTCCCTTGAGCCGGGCGAATCTCCTACAGATATGGTCACCATTATTGATGTACCGGTTGATGTTTTTAACCGTATTTGTCCGTCTGTAGAAGATTTGAAATGGTTGGCGCATGGTCGAGAAGTAAATGTGAGTTATAAGGCAAAGGATAAAAATAGGGAGCAAACTGGAAAATATGCGGTCTCTTTATCCAGTCGCTTACCCGTTCCTGAAAAAGAGAGTATCGTGCATTTGGTTGCTTTGGAAGGATTTGGCGAAATGCTATCGACCCATGATCCTCACCAAACAGTTGCGAACAAAAAAGAAAATCCTGCATTGAAGGGATTTCACCATGTTCGGTTGATAAGTTATCGAAAGTGGCGATTTAAATGTGAGAGTAACAAGGATAATTTCTCCAATCTACTAAAAAGCCTCAACAAAGGCGCGTCCGAAATTTTAAAAGGGCAATTGCCGCAATCGGAGTTGAGGTTATATAAGGATATAAAAAAAGAAGGAGCTGGCGAAAGGATAGATTCATTTCTAAATCAAGGGTTTGTGCCGCTGCCTCACTTAATGCGACAAGGGTATCAGACTATCTCAATGTACCGCGGTCCTTTGGCTCCAACTGAGATACCAAACTTTATTAAAGCGAATATTGATAACCAGGATCAATTGTATTTTAAGGATCCGCAATCCAATATTTTAGATGTTTCCTATGCCTGTGCCTGGCAACTTGGACAAATGTTAGGGTTAAGAAATCAAAAGTTTACCCAGGCTCTTATAAATTGGAAAATGCACAATAAGTTTTCTGCAATTAGTGCATGGGAAAAGAAACAATTGGCATCCAAATTTGAATTTATTGAAAACAATAACGGGGTATTTCTTCCTTTTAAAAAAGAAGCAACAGAGGTTTTCAAGGTACCGGAAAGCCAGCCTGCTGAAAAATTTTCCGGAGATGCCTTGCTAAAGAATGAAAACCCTTTTAAAAGAGATACCCAAAAGGAAAAAGATCCTGAATATCAGATTACTGAGTTGCCTAATCTTTGTAAAGATTATTTTAAATCATTGGAGAAATTACATGATGTTCCTTTCCATTATTTAGTTCCCAATATGGAGATGCTCCCAAACGAGTCCATTAAGTTTTTTTTCCTGGATAGGAATTGGGTGAATGCTCTATTAGCAGGAGCCATGAATATAGGTGACTTCGCGGTTGGTGCTGATTTAAAGGAAGAAGCGGGGAATATAGATTTTGAGCGTTTCTTAGATTGGAAAAATAATAAAAAATCACCCGTTCATGGATTTATCCTAAGAAGTAGAATTCTGACAGGATGGCCAGGGCTGGAAATGTATCCTCAGACAGCAGGTGGAAAGCTGATGGACCATGTACGCATGGAAAAGTTAGCAGATGATATTGCCATTGTAATGGTTGAAGGTAAAATCGGGAAGTTGGTTTTTAGAGAACCGGGTGAAGGAGTCCATTTTGGTTTTGATCTGGCTGATGAAAATATTAAGAAAGTTTACAGAGGTAATGACATCAAAGGAACTGACGGAAATATTTTTCCCGATCTCAATGAAAAGAACCTTGTAAACATGTCCAAATTATCTGCAGCCTTTTTATCAGTTAATCCGAATGGTTATTCAAATGCAGATTTTGCCTACCAAATGGTCGAGGGAGTGGACAAGGAGACTTTTTTCTTTGAGCAAGAACAAACAGCATAGGCCTGGGCTAAAAAATAAAATATATCATGGAGGAAAAGAACTTTTACCTGGTTGTGCCAACTGATCTAAGGTATTTTAAAATTGAAGATAAAAACAAGCATCATGCTTACAATTATCCGGGCCAACTAGCTGATTTTTCAAGGCTGCCACACAATGGATTAAGGACTGATAATGGATGCATTTTTCCCAGGTATAGTCCAAATGTTAGTGAAGATTTGGTTACCAAACCTTTTGAAGCTACAGCATATCCATTGCGTAAAGGTGTACATGTGCACTTCTCACTTCCGTCAGTTTTCAGGAAAGTAAGGTTTATTGATTCTGAGGAGGGGCAATCAAAAGGTATTTTTCGAGATGCTCCCAATAGGTGGTTAATTAGGCGTTGGGTAACGGCCAAAGATGGAAAGGTGAGAAACACAAAAGAGTTTTTATTGGAAAGTGATGCTCTTTCTTTGGAAAAACCTGAAAATTCAAACTCCATTCCTTATAAATCAATTAATTACAGGAAAGGTGATATTCCTTTTCGGTTTCTTGGCAATTTGTCCACATTAGAAAAAGATTCAAATGCTAAGTATACGCTGGTAAGTGAAGTTGAAACACTCGAATATTTAAAGGGACTAAATGCCTTTGGATATGGAGAGCCACTTTTTTCAGCTTATTACCCTGAATGTAGGAATGTTTTTGGATTTCATGATGATTTGTCAGACCTCAATAAAAATGAGCCTAATGTTAATTTGAGTTATGAGATAGTAGGGTGGCGAGAGGAAAAAGATTCAGATCCTTTTTATACCGGTAAGTTGGTTTTCCAACATGAGCATACTTTGCAAAATCAAGATCAGAATCCTGAATCCCCTCAACAGATTAGTGTAACTGAAATACTGAAACCATTCAGGTTAGAGGATGGGGGAGAAACAATTGATTGGGAAATCACCCTGGATGGAAAGACTTGCCTTCCTTCCAATTTGGATCCTTTCACCGATAATATTTTTGGAAGGAATCTTTATGTGGGAAGGATAAATGACATCAATTTCGATTTTGATAAAAAGAACAAGGAGAAAGCGTCCGATAAAAACCTTTCAAAAACGAAAATTGTAATTGGCAATACCCCGGGCCAGGCACTTGCAGCCTTACTTGCAAGCAAGGAAAAGGGTAATAATGTCCAAGCTAAAGAACTAATGTTTGATGCATTTCAACTGGGACTCTTTTCCAATCCGGATAAAATTGATTTATTGGCCAGGGTAGATAATGGCATTCACAAATCGGCTTTTGCTCCGGAATCTGGCGGTATAACCTGGACTATAGAAAAATCAAAGCCAGATATTTCGCAGCAATCAGATCAAAAGGAGACGTTTCAAAACCTTTCAGAAGAATTTAATTCCAAGGCGAAAAATGATTTAGTCAAGTTAAATGGGCTTCAAAAACAGGCAGATAGATTGAGCTTTTGTTTGGAAGAGAAAAGGCTTCAGCTGTATGCAGACTGGTATAAGTACATGATATCTGAATATAATCTAAACCTGGGCCCGATAACAAGAGAAAATAGGGTAAATGAAATTAGATATCACCTTATGTATGCTGCCAATGAAATCCTGAATCACGAAAAAGAGTTGGCTGAGACCAGGGGCAACATTCAAATGCTGGAAAATGAAATCAGTACATTATTAAATAAATGGAACAACGAAACCAAGACAATACACTATAACTATGCTTTGAAATCCAAGCAGGCAAGCCGATTTTGGAGTCCCTCAGAACCCACCATTTTGTTTCACGGAGATCATATAGAAACTCCGAAAAGGTTACATGAAAAATCTACGCTTAGCGTCATGATGTTTCAAAGCGAAGCAGGGCTGTCCGATGATACACTGATGGCGGTAAGTCAATTGCGAGAAATGTTCTCTACCATTTTTGACTGTTACGACCAGCTGACTAATAGCAAGACTGCCAAACAAGTTGCCTGGGAGCCTCTATTCCTGGATTGGCAGGTAAAAATAAATCCAACGACCAAGCCTTTTGATTTAGATGAAAATCAGATCAATTGGAGTAGCAATGCTATACTGGATAATTATACACTCGCTGATAAAGAAATTGATTTAAAAAGGTCTGAAGGTAGTGCTGATGCCGGTAAAACTCAGGTGGTGGAGGGTCGTTCTATTTTATCCCCTAGTGCAGATAAGGCACTGTCCCATCATTTGAACGAAGAGCGTAAAAAAATACCTGAGGCTATCAAGGAATTAAATATACGAATAGGAGAGTTGAAAGATGAAATTGAAGAGCAAAAGGCCACTAAACAACAATTGAAGGATAAGATCACTGAGCTGACAATTTTGTATAAAAGTCTGGATGGTCGTATAGCTGAATTAAATTCTCTGAATGTATTATCACAAAGTCTGAGTGGATTTAATGATGCATGTCTTATGATGAAGCAAATACTTCAATTGGAAGTAGAAGATCCTTTGGCAGACAATAAAGAATTGGATAAATTTTCCAATCAAATCATAAAAGAAGCTATTGGAAAAGCTAATCTTGTTTCACCCCTTCCCTCAAATTTTTTCATACCCATTCGTGATGGCTGGATGAAAATAAACAGGCTTAGGATTGTGGATTGTTTTGGGGAATATATAGAGTGGGAGCATAGTGAAGCATTGAAGGACCAGAAGAAAATTGCACAAAATGCCCCTGAAATTATTATTGCTGAAAGCTTAAAACCGGATTGGCTGAAAGATCATCCCTATGCAAGATACAGTGCATATTTGCCGCCCAGGATAATTCAGCCCACTAGATTAAATCTCGCATTTGCTGACCCTAATAATGAGGGTCAATCATTTGTGCCCGGTTTTGCTGACGCGAATCCTGTTATTGGATGGGTAATGCCCAATTTTCTGGATGGTACCCTTTACCTCTACGATACAGATGGTTATGCACTCGGATTCCTTCAAGAGCAAGGACAGTCTAATGGCGATAGCCATATTTATTTTTTAAAAACACCGGGAGAGGAAATTGCTCGGGAAAGAAAGAATATCCATTTGGACAATTGGATTGAATTTTTCAAAAACCAAAAAGGGAAATATCTAAGAGATTTTATCAAAAATTCTTTACGAGCATTAAAAACTGTTGATCCTGAGAATTATGCAAATTTTTCCGGCATCAATTCCCTTCTTGGAAAGCCATTGGCGATCGTTAAATTGGAGGTTAGCCTGGAAGTAAAAGGCGAAATAGCCAAAAATCAAAGTTGGTCATCCAGGCTTGATTTTTTCAGATCTTCCAATAAGAATTTTAATGCTTCAATGCTTTTTGAAAAAGTAGAATTCCCCTTTAGAATTGGTGATGTCGCCCAGTCAAATGATGGTTTGGTCGGTTATTATTTGATTAAAAACGGTAAACCTCAATTTGAGGAGTTTTACTGTTTCCATTCCAATCAGGAAGTGAATGTGCCTGCATTTCAATTAAATTCTTTGGTTGAAATGGGAAATATTATGGAAACGACCTTTGCAAGGATGGATGCTGCACATTTGCCACTTACGGAAGATGAATTGACAAGATTAAGAGAACTACGCAATAAAGGAAAACTGGTCAGCAATGATGAAAAAAGTGAGAGGGATAAATTAGAGCAAAAGAATCAATCATTTGAGGAGTATAAGGAAATTAAGGAAATCGCAAAAACAAATCTTGATAAACAATTGAGTGAAGCAGAAAAAGGGGTGCAGATCGGTATTTATAAAAAACCACGAAATAAGGATTTAATAGTTACAATAAACCCATCAGGAACAATTACCAAAAAAGCTGAATTGTTAGTGATTATGGACCCCAGAGCTAAGGTCCATGTTACAACTGGTATTTTACCGGTAAAATCAATCCAACTGGATGCTCATTTAGTAGGGGATGCCATCAATAACATAGATGCAGCTTTTCTAACGACTCCAATCTTAAGTCCTCCATCACAAATCGTTTTCCCAACATTGGTAGATGATCAGTTTTCGTGGACCTGGTTGGAAAAAAATCGTCAGAAAGATTTATCCGAAAAGTGGAACCATATAGATGCCGGGAATTTCCTGCAACCAAGTGACGATTTTCTACCACTGGAAGACAATGTGGTATTGAAAGAGGGATGGTTGAAAATTAATTCTAAACCAACTAAAAAATCAGAAAATGAATAAGGCTATTATAGAATCGAACGAATATGGTACCCTTTTTTCAAGATTATTTTCCCTTTCAATAGAGAATCCTGCAAATCTTGGAAAGGCTACTCCTCCGCTTTACATTAGCCAGAATAGAGAATTTCCTGAGCATGCTAACAAGCTCCTTGTTTTAATTACAAACATTAGTGGGAGGCCTATCATTATTCCAAAGAGTAAAACTTCAAGTTCTGCTCAACACCAACTTCCGTTAGTTAATTACGATGAACCCATACTTGGAGAAAATGAATTTAGAAAAATAGATTCCGTCTTTTGGTCCTTCGGATTGGATTTTTCGGATTTACTTTTCGAAGCAGATCTCCCGGATATTTCATTGTATATTAAAGGGGATAAAGAAGATTTTAAAGCGGAACTGGTTGATAAATTGGATGGGTATCCTGGAAAAATTTGGTCATTAAAATATAAAAATACAGTAAAGGATTATGTGATAGAGGATGGTGATGTAATTGAAATATTGGTTGAAAATATAAAGGTTTTTCAAAGGCCCAGCTTAAGGTATATTGATTTTTATTTTAGAGATAGTGAGACTAAGGAAACACTTGAACTCATCCAATATTCAGTTTTACTAAAACGACCTGCCTACTATGCTGCTCCCTTTTTTCCATTGGTCGCTTATTGGATGGATGGGATTGATTCGGTTTATATTTCTAAAATTAAAGAAGAAGAAAATGCTAGTGAAACTACAAAGCTAAAGGGTGAATTGTCCTTTGATAATGAACTGCGATTTGCAATCAGCAACATTGGTCAATTTCCGCTTGAGCTGGACTGTAGAATGGATATTCGGGAAAGCCCCTATTTCGAATTAGTTGTCCTTGGAGAAGGTAACCATTCCAATCCCGGTTTTCTAATGAAAAGGGAAGGGATAAAAGATATTCAATTGAAAATCGACAATGATGGTTACGGAAACATTTGGACACACCAAAAACAAATCCAGGGCCCGGTAGTCACATGGAGAATACAACCTGTTAAGGAAGGTTTTATTTCCAGAGGAAAAACCATTATGGGGGTAGAAGAGAAGGGTACGATTTCGTTCTCTTTAAATGGAATTGAAACAACAGGAGATTCTGGAGTTTCTATGATTTACCTACGCTATTACAATATTCCTGATTTTGATAATGGTCAACTGGTTTTATTTGTCCAAAAAAAGAACCCTAAGGGAAATGTTCCCCCTGCAGCAATTTGGAAAGAGTTGGGGCAGGATGGATCCGGAAAATTCCATCCTCCTTTAAGTTGGGAAATAGTTCCTGATTCAAATGGGGCAACTACACATGTAAGCTTGGGTGAAAGTAAGGGAGCAACGAGTATTGCAGGCGGAATCATTGAAATTAGGCCAAGTGTTACACCATCCTTGACTACACATGTAAAATTAGGTGAAAGTAATGGAGCAACAAGTATTGCTGGCGGAGCTATTGAAATTAAGCCTAATGCGATAGGAATAGGTACACCATCCTTGAGTATCAATGCACCCGAAATCTCTATTCAAAGTTCCAAATTTTGTATTCAGAGTAATCCAAAAAGGGTGGGTATTGGAACAAATGATCCACGAGAAATGGTAGAAATTAAAGATGCCCTTCCCGTAATTTCTTTCCATCAACCCAATGTTGCTACTTACAAAATCGGCAC
>JAGQWW010000160.1 GCA_020436955.1 Saprospiraceae bacterium
TTTCTCTACCGGCATAACTGAGAGTCTGCCGTTTCTGACAAGTAACAGGTTCTGGAGTTTGGGATTGTCTTTAATTGCTTTGAGGCTTACCGAATTTTTCAATTTTTTGAAGGGAGCAAAATCAACCGCTGACCAGTCTCCTTTTTCTGCGGTAGTGTCTGGATAAGCTTCTTTTACCACCTTAGCTATTCCAACCACTTCAAGTCCTTCTCGGCTGTGATAAAATAAGGCGAGATCACCCATTTTCATAGCACGGAGGTTATTTCGAGCCTGATAATTTCTTACTCCCTCCCACGCGGTTTTCCCGTCGGCTTCCAGATGATGGTAGCCATATTCAAATGGTTCGGATTTTATGAGCCAATATTGCATAATTATCTAAATTAGGGTTTTGGAAAGACCTTTTGTAGTTCCCACAATACAATGCCAGTACACACGGCAACATTGAGGCTGTGTTTGGTTCCAAATTGTGGAATTTCTATGGTGCCATCGGCAAAGGCAAGCGCTTTATCGCTTACACCTCCCACCTCATTGCCTAATATAACAGCAATTTTTTGTTGTGGAATAGACAGGGCATCCAAACTGGTGCTATTTTCTGTTTGTTCAACACCATATATTACATAGCCTTCTGATTGTAACCCACTTAGGACCGATTCAATTTCCTTTTCATAAGTCCAATCCACAGAATCTGTTGCACCAATAGCAGTCTTTAGGATCTCTTTGTGGGGTGGGGTAGCTGTAATGCCACAAAGGAATATTTTCTCAATTCTAAATGCGTCTGCGGTCCTGAAAATCGAACCCACGTTTAAGGCTGACCTGATATCATCTAAAACAACTGTAACTGGAATTTTTTCAGCGGATTTAAAGTCTTCCACTTCCATTCGGTTTAATTCCTCCAATTTCAATTTTCTCCATTCCATATTTCCGGCTTTTTAAAAATATAAACTTCCACGGTAGGCGAACTTAAATGCTTCAGTTCAACCCATTCTTCCTTAAACTTTACTATGGTCTCATCCGGGAAGTCATTCATAATATTACTATAAAAAACATATTTGCTTGAATCAGGATCAAAGGCTTGAAATCCTTCCGATTTGCTATTTAAATCATACCATTCAAAAGGACCAATGGCAGGGAAAACAGTACCTACTTCATTAGGACTAATCTTTTCATTATTTAAATAGTCAATAGCTTCTGCTCTCAAACGGTAATAGGGAGTATGTCCAAGGGTCGCATCCCAACCTTGAGCAATGGTTGACGGATAAACCCACCAATTACCACTACACAGTACCAAAGTTGCTAATCCTGCAACGATTAAAAACTTCTTGAAATTAAAAACTTCCAAATACACCAAAAATGCCAGGCTTAATACAATCAACAATGGCAGGATATATCGGTGTCCGGTTAGCGATTGATACAAAAGGAAACTTGGAAGAAGAAAAAAGGATAGACTTATGAGAAGCGTTAAAAGATCACTTCGAAATGCCAGTTTTCCTGGTTTATGCTTAATTACAAACCATGTGATAAGGCCTGTCAAGAAAAATAACAGGAAGAATCGGCCGTAATCCATCAAACGCCACATTAAAATCACTCCATTGCGTGGGATTCGTGAAAAATCCTGGCCTTCAAATGAACCAGCCCAGGGAGAATCAGTGTGATAACCAATCCATCCGGTCATTTTATAATGGTAAATCAGGAAGGATAAACCGATTAAACCGCCGGGTAAAAAAGGCAGGATTTTTTTAAAGGCTAACCCAATAGTTACTTTTTGTTCCCATTGTGCAAATACGGCATAAACATACATGGCTGCTCCAACCATCATTCCCCGCATACTGAAAGCTCCTAGAAAAACGACTCCTATTGTTTGTAAAATTAAATTTTCCTTTTTGATACCGTACCAGGTTAAAAGGAATCCAAAAACTACTAGTATATCAGGGCTCACTAAAATGGACTGGCCGGCTAAAACTGGATCGATTAGTAATAATAGAGGGAAAAATACTGCTCTGAAGGAGTCTTCCAAATACAATTTACCCAATTGATAAGCCAATGTGAGATTGGCTAAAACAAACGGCCAGAGCAGGACATGGGAGATTAAAAGACTTTTTCCAAAAAGCATCCAAGCAATTGCCAATAGCGCTCCGAATCCAGGAGGATGTCCGCTATCAATAAATGGTGGTAGAATGAAGGTGCCAAAGCCATTTTCAAAAAAGAAATGGGCTTGTTTGGAAGCCAATTGTACCGTATCCCAGAAAAATGGAGCTTCTTTGAAATACCAAAGGAGCAACACTTGTATTAGAATGATTATTCCAAAAAAGTAATTGCTCCTTTGCATGTTTCAGGTCAATTGGTGATTAATTGGACCTTTTGTGCTCCAAACTCGCTTTGATAAAGGCTACAAATAACGGATGAGGCACTTCCACGGTTGATTTCAATTCAGGATGGAACTGAACACCAACAAACCATGGGTGATCTTTTATCTCTACAATCTCCACCAAATTAGAATCCGGATTGATACCGGATGCCGTCATTCCGGCTTTTTCTATTTGCTCCAGGTATTGATTGTTAAATTCATAACGATGACGATGCCTTTCATTGATTTTCAATGCCTTATAGGCCTTTTGGGCTTTACTTCCACGCTTCAGCTCACAGGCATAACTACCCAATCGCATAGTACCACCTTTTTTGGTGATTTTCTTTTGATCCGGCATCAAGTCGATAATAGGGTTAGCCGTCTTAGGATTCACTTCCGTAGATGCTGCATCTTTTATCCCCAACACATTTTGGGTAAATTCAACAACGGCGCATTGCATACCCAGGCAAATTCCAAAGAAAGGAATGTTGTTTTCTCTACAATAACGAATCGCGTTAATCTTTCCTTCAATGCCTCTTTCACCAAATCCTGGAGCCACTAAAATTCCGTCGTAATCCTTTAGTATATCACAGATCTTTTCATAGCTGATACCCTCCAATTTCTCAGAATGTATCGGATGTACATTCACCTTGCATTCGTTTACAGCACCGGCATGTACAAAAGATTCATGGATGGATTTATAGGCATCCTGGAGCTCGTTGTATTTTCCTACCAATGCAATATTTACTTCGCCTGTCGGATTTTTCAATTTACCCAGGAACTCTTTCCATTTGCGCAAATCCGGCTCTTTTCTATCCGGCAAACGCATTTTGGTAAGTACTACAGCGTCCAATTTTTCCTTCAACATAAGGATGGGCACATCATATATACTTTCGGCATCTATCGCTTCGATAACAGAACCGACATCCACGTTGCAGAAAAGCGCCAGTTTACGGCGAATTTCCATCGATAGGGCATGTTCTGTACGGCAAACCAACACATCCGGCTGGATACCAGTATTCAACATCTCTTTTACTGAATGTTGTGTAGGTTTTGTCTTTAATTCTTTTGCTGCATTCAAGTATGGAATCAGGGTAAGATGGATGACAAGACAGTTGTCCGGCCCAAGCTCCCAGCGCATTTGACGCAAGGTTTCCAGATAGGGTAGGGATTCAATATCACCAACTGTACCTCCTAATTCAGTGATAATAATATCGTAGTTATTATTTTCTCCAAGCAGTTGTACCCGACGCTTAATCTCATCAGTGATATGAGGAATAACCTGTACGGTTTTTCCAAGATAAGCACCGTCCCTTTCTTTATTGATTACGGTCTGATAAATACGTCCGGTAGTAAGATTATTAGCCTGAGAAGTTGGATTATTCAGGAATCGCTCATAATGTCCAAGGTCCAAATCGGTCTCTGCTCCATCATCAGTTACATAACATTCGCCATGCTCGTATGGATTCAGGGTACCTGGATCTACGTTGATGTAAGGGTCGAACTTTTGGATGGTTACTTTGAATCCTCTGGCTTGCAGTAGTTTAGCTAAAGAGGCTGAAATGATTCCTTTTCCGAGAGAAGATGTTACGCCGCCCGTAACGAAAATGTATTTGGTCATGAATATAGTTTGTGTCGTTACGGGGCGCTAAGGTAGGAAGATGGTTTGAAATAAGTAGCATTTGATCAAAGGTTAAAACCATTTATTTTTTTAAAAATATGTTTTGCTGATTTTGATCACAATTTATCCATCAGAAAAACGTGAATCCAATCTATTTAAACATTTGTAGTACGATTTTTGCAAGCAATACTTGTTTAAAAGGAATCGGTTGATTCTCCTTTTTATAATGAAATCTCTCATGCTGAGACCATTATTGGCCTTTTTATTATTGCTAGGATCATATCTGTGCCTCCATAGCCAGGTAAATGATTTATCGAACACTTCTGCAGGCCAAATTCAGTATACCTTGACCGGAGCGATAATAGATGGTCTTTCTTCACAGCCAATTGAATTTGCTACCGTTTCAGTATTAAATCTTACTGATAGCACTCTGATTACCGGAACATCTACGGATAAGGAAGGGGTATTTTCGATAAAGACTACAACTTTAAAGGTCTTTCTTAAAATTGAATTTATTAGCTACGAAACTGTTTTTGCAGACAAATTTGAATCCACTGCTACAGGCAATATTGTAAATTTTGGTACTATCTCAATACTACCAAATGTGTCGCTATTGGAAGGGGTGGAAGTAAAAACCGAGAAAAGCACCTTGATGATGAATCTGGACAGAAAGGTGTTTCATGTAGGTAAAGACCTGGTGAGTTCAGGTGGCACAGCAGAGGATATTTTAAGAAATGTTCCTGGCATTTGGGTCGATATTGATGGGAAAGTCACCCTTCGAAGCATAGGAAATGTAAGGATTTTATTAGATGGCCAACCAAACTTGTTCATAGGACAATCCAACTCCAGTGGATTGCGTCAGATTCCGGCCAGTCACATCGAAAAGATTGAAATTATATCCAATCCATCTGCACGATACGAAGCAGAAGGCCTGGCAGGCATCATTAATATAGTATTAAAGAAAAAGGGTAAGGAAGGATTAAACGGATCCTTTAATTCAAATATAGGCTTACCTGAGAATCTCGGGGTGGGGGTAAATCTTAACTATAAAAACGAGAAGGTCAATTTATTTGGTAGCACAAACGCCTGGACCATTACCAAGAATGGAAATGCTTATTACAGGAACAGGTTCTTTTCTGAAAATCGAGCCGATAGTATTTACTTTTCTGATTTGGATAGAACCCATTCTTATAATGTTCAACCATTAGGTCTGAGACTCGGTGCAGACTATTTTTTAAATAAAAAGAATACGCTGACCGGAGCCTTTTCAATTCGAAACGGAAAAAGCGTAAGTAATGCCGATTTGACCTACACCGATAGTTACAGAAGTAGAGCGAATATATTTTTGATTACTAAGCGGTCGGAAGAGGAAAATGGAACCGATATAAACCTCAATGGCTTTTTACGGCATAGAATCACTTTTAATAATAGAGACCAGAGCCTTACAACAGATTTCAGTTATGAATCTGACAGGGATACTAAAAACTCTAATTATGTGGAGCATTATTTCGATGGAAATCTAAACAGTATTGACTCAGCCGATTACCTCCAGCGAGTTAGGAACCATTCTAATTACGAACAGGCGATTGTAAAATCCGATTTCATGAGTCCCTTACCAGGAAATGCCAACTTTGAAAGTGGATTTCAAAGCTCCTTCAGGCGCATTACGGACGATTATGAAGTGGCCGAAATGATCAACAATGTAATGGAGGTAGATTCCAATTTTACCAACGATTTTGAATACAGAGAAGTAATTAATGCTTTATATGCAGATTTCGGTAAGAAAATCAGGCAATTTTCCTTTCAAATCGGCTTGAGAGCAGAATATTCTAATGTCACCTCAGGGCTGGGAAAAGGCAGTCCACCAAAAGTAAATGATTACCTGGATCTGTTCCCCAGTACCTTTATTGGTTATGATTTTAAGTCAAACAATGGTATCCAGTTAAGTTATAGCAGAAGGATTGTTCGTCCTACCTTTCTTGATTTGACTCCCTTTTTTACCTTGAGAGACAGAAGGAATATTTGGAGGGGGAATCCGGACATTCTGCCGGAATACATCCATGCATTTGAATTGGGTTATATCAATTATTGGGAGAGAGGGACCTTTAGTGTGATTGGATATTTCCACAGGACCAAAAATGTTATAAAACGCTTACAAAGAGTGGATCCCTTATTTCCCGGATCTACTATTACCCAAGCAGAAAACCTTGATTTTAAACGCAATTTTGGACTTGAAACCGTTTACACACTTACCCTACTGGATTGGTTGAAATTTAATGGCGACGTGAATTTATTTCATACCTATTCT
>JAGQWW010000161.1 GCA_020436955.1 Saprospiraceae bacterium
CCATTTACCCACACTCCAGCATCCAGAGACTAGCATCCAGAATCCAGTAGCCAGAAAGGTCACCCCCCATCCCCCCCTCAAGGGGGGGCCACTTAATAAAAAGCCAGCAACCAGCATCTAGAAACAAAATCACCATTCACCTATTTACCCATTTACCCACACTCCAGCTTCCAGAGACTAGCATCCAGAATCCAGTAGCCAGAATCCAGCAACCAGCATCTAGAAACAAAATCACCATTCACCTATTTCACCCATTCCCCCTATTCCCCTATTTTCTCTCCATTATATTCAAAAAACTCCTAATCTTACCTACCTTTGGTGATTAGATTATTTTCCCTTGATGAACACTATAAAGTAGCAGGATGCCCATAGTTACATTAACCACCGATTTTGGTACCCGCGATTCTTATGCAGGGGCCTTGAAAGGGGCCATTCTTAGCCTGGACCCCAAGCTGAACCTCGTGGATATCAGCCATGATGTACCGCCTTTCGATATTGTACGTGCAGCTTTTATTTTAAAAAATTGCTGGGACGAATTTCCGGCAGGTACCATACATGTCGTATCGGTCAATCCGTTTATCAATGCAGATCCGGCATTTCTGGCCGTAGAATTCAACCAACATTTTTTCATTTTGCCGGACAACGGTTTACTTTCTTTACTATTCCCTGTTCAAATCAACAAGGCTTTTCGTATTGCTTTGCCTGAAAATTCGACCTTTCCACAAAAGAATGCCATTGCATGGGCAGTTGCCGCCTTAGCTGGTGGAAAGCCTGTGTTTGAGATCGGCGATCAGGTAAGTGACCTTGAATCGAGATTGACTTTACAACCGGTAGTCAATGCAGAATTGATCAGAGGAACTGTAATCCACAAAGACCGATATGGAAATGTAATCACCAACATAACCGACCACCTGTTTGAATCTGCCAGGAAGGGACGTCCCTTCTCTATCATTTTTAAAAATCATCTTCCCTTATTTAAAATAGCACAGAACTATACTACCGTTCCCGTTGGCGAAACACTGGCACTGTTTAATGATATGGGGTTATTGGAAATTGCCATGAATATGGACGATGCCGGCAGCCTGCTGGATATGCAAATTGACGATACGGTACAGATTAACTTTCAAGTGGCACCAATAGTATAGCATATGATTAAGCGAATTGTGAGAATGACCTTTCAAAAGGATAAGATTGAGGATTTTAAAAAGGTCTTTGAAGAAAGCAAGGCATTTATACGTGCATTTGAAGGTTGTCATCATTTAGAATTGTGGCAACAGACGGACCAACCCAACGTGTTTTTCACTTATAGCATGTGGGAATCGGAAGACCACTTGAATCAATACCGCCATTCAGATTTGTTTAAAACCACCTGGGCCAGAACCAAACCTCTTTTTGAGGATAAACCCTCAGCCTGGTCGGTCAGCGGACTCCAATATCTACCCTAATGCGTTTTATTGAGCTCAATCATATCATACACGATGGACTGATAACCTACCAGGGTTTGGACGCACCACATATTTGTGATTTTTGGACCAGAGAAGCATCTGAAGCTAATTATGAAGATGGGGCTACTTTTCATATTGGCAAAATTGATATGGTAGCCAATACGGGCACCTATGTTGATGTACCTTTCCACCGATTTGAAGAAGGTGATGACCTTGCAGCAGTTGGGTTACATCATTTAGCAGCACTGGAAGGACTGTTAATAGATTGTACTAACTTGGAAACCAGGGAAATTCCGGTTTCATTACTTCCAAAATCGGGGTTGAAAGGTAAAGCAGTGTTGTTTTACACCGGTTGGGACCAACATTGGGACACTGACCAATACTTTGGACAGCACCCGTATTTAGCAACTGAAACTGCCGAACTTTTAAAAGCTAACAAGGTTGCTTTGGTAGGTATTGACTCCTACAATATTGATGATGCACATACCAAAAAGAGGCCTGTCCACACTACCCTTTTAGGTGCAGGTATACCTATAGTTGAGCATTTGTGCCACCTGGAAAATATACCTTCAGGTCAACCCTTTCGGTTTACAGCCGTACCACCAAGAATAAAAGGCCTGGGTTCCTTTCCCGTTAGAGCCTTTGCAAGTCTGGATAATGATGAATAAAAAGGTAATACTACTGAAGTCCTATTCAATTTTCTTGGACGACTTTTTCACTGCTTTTTCTCATTGGCTAAAGGAGCAATCCTATACTACTGTTGCCTTTTTGATAGACGAAAAAGTATATCAAGCCTGGCAGGAAAAACTTAATCAGGTCATAAAAGAAACCAATGCAATTTCCATCCTTTTTGAGGCCGGGGAGACCCACAAGCATATTGCTACGTGTGAAAATATCTGGTCCCAATTATTGAAAAACAAAGTAGATAGAAAGGGGCTTTTAGTAAATATTGGTGGTGGCATGACCGGAGACCTGGGAGGTTTTGTAGCTGCCACTTTTAAGCGAGGAATTGATTTTGTGCAGGTCCCAACTACCAGCTTGTCGATGGTGGATGCATCCATTGGCGGAAAGGTCGGCATCAATTTTTCCTCTATAAAAAATAGCATCGGCGTTTTTTGCCAACCCAAGGCGGTATTTGTTGATACTTCCTTTTTACAATCCCTTTCAAAAAGAGAAAAAATTTCCGGTCTGGCTGAAATCATAAAACATGCCCTTATTCATGACCTCAAACTTTGGGAAAAACTAAAACAGCTACCGGATATTCCGAATACAACTGATTGGGATGACATCATTTATCAAGGCATTCTGGTTAAGCAATATTTTGTTGAAAAGGATCCTTTCGAAAGGGATATAAGAAAGGCCCTCAACTTCGGTCATACCATTGGACATGCGCTGGAGAGTTTTTATTTGGCAAGTGATACACCATTACTTCATGGAGAAGCTGTTGCCATGGGAATGGTAGCAGAATCTTATCTCTCCTTTTTACAAAATAAAATAACGGAGGAAGACTTAAACGAAATCACGAATGTCATATCGCGGTTTTTCCTTATTGAAGTAAAATCGATACCCTCAAAGGATGCCCTCATACAGTTAATGGAAAATGACAAAAAAAATGAAGGGGCCATCAATTTTAGCCTGATTGGACCTTTGGGGCAATGCAATATCAATGCAACAGGGGATACAGACACCATTTTTGAGAGCATTGATTATTGTATGAAAAACTTTTCCCTTTCATGATGGTTATCAAGACGAAACATTAAGAATTTCTAAAAATTAATGTTTTGACATGAAAGCATGTACTATTTTTTAATTTTGATTAACTGTTTCAACTTAATCGAAACCTTTATTAACCTTTTTGGACAAAAAATCATAAAAATTAAACCATGAGAAATCTTTCCATTTTTTCTTTTCTGCTGGCATTTACCCTTTTTGCTTCTACCAGCAGCACTGCACAGGTTAAGACACCTGCTGCCAGTACTTTTATGAAAATGACCTCTAGTGTAGGTTTGACAGATGTAACCATCGAATACTCTCGTCCAAGTGTAAAAAACCGTGACATTTTCGCAAAAGACGGTTTGGTTCCTTTTGGTGAAATGTGGAGAACCGGTGCTAACAAAAACACTATGATCTCTTTCAGTAGCGATGTAAAAGTGGGTGGTAAAGACCTTAAAGCTGGCAATTATGCTTTGTTTACCATTCCTGGTGCTGACGAGTGGACTGTAATTTTTTACACTGACACAGAAAACTGGGGTCTACCTCAGGAATATGACATGAAAAAAGAAGCGGCGCGTTTTATGGTTAAGCCATCAAAATTGGACAATGGTGTTGAGACTTTCACAGTAATGTTGACCGACCAGACTTACAATTCTGCGAACATCAATATTTCCTGGGAATTCACCAGCGTAAACATTCCTGTTTCTACTGACGTAACTTCAGAAGTACAAAAGCAATTTGATAAAATGATGGCAGGTCCTGGTGCATCTGATTACTACAACATGGCTTCTTTCTACCATGAGTCAGGTCAGGATTTGAATAAAGCGTTGGAATATATCGAAAAAGCAACCAGCGGCGACGATCCAAAATTCTGGCAGGTAAGACGTAAATCATTGATTTTGGCTGACCTTGGTAAATACAACGAAGCTGTTGAAGCAGCTAAGCAATCATTGGCACTTGCACAAAAAGCGGGCAACATGGATTATGTTCGCATGAATGAAAAAGCAATTGCTGACTGGACCAAAATGAAGAAATAAGTAATTTTTTCCGTTTTCATATTGCAAAAAAGAGGCAAGTCTCATCGACTTGCCTCTTTTTTGTTTGTGAAAATTGAATGGAGAATAAAACTTGCAAATGCCAAAAAAAATTTGGATAATTGTTTATAAACACTTGATAATCAAATAACTAAAGTGTATAACACTAGATTATCAGTCATTTAAATCTTTGTTTTTAATTTATAATAAAGATTTAAATACATTATGCCTCCTCCCCTTGTACGATGGATTCGCGGCCATCCTTAAAACCTGTTTAATTGCACAATGCAGGGAGTGATTGACTAAACACTCTAATTCAAAAAACAAAAACACACTACATTGAACAGATACCATACTATTCAATTGGGCGGATTGTTTTTTTTACTGTTTGTAGGTATATCCTCCATTACGGCTCAGGATATACACTACTCTATGTACTACAACTCCACACAAAACATTAATCCAGCCCTCACCGGATTGTTTTGCGACGAATGCTTTTACGCCAATATGAGAAATCAGTGGCGGTCCGTTCCCGTAGACTACCTTACCTTGACCGGTGCTTATGAAAGGAAGATCAGGCTCAAGAAAGACGATCCCAAAGGTTTCTTTGGAGTCGGTGCAACTTTCAATTACGACATTGCAGGTGATTCAAAATTGGCCACCTCCAATTTGAATCTTTCAGGAGCTTATACCTATGTATTAAATAAAAAACAATACTTGTCAGGAGGAATCAACCTTGGCGTCACTCAACGAACCTTCAAAACGGATGGGTTAATTTTTGAGGACGATTTTGATGACTCCAAATGGCAAATCACAGGCGGAACAGCAGAGGCCTTCCCAAATACCGATGTTGTTAATTTTGATGTAGGTGCCGGAATCAATTGGGCATACGCCGACCCACTTACCAGGGACCAATATTACCTTGGAGTAGGTGCTTTTCACCTCAACCAACCCAGCACTGCCTTTTTACAAGGCTACACAAATGAAGTCAAACTGCCTGTCAGACTGGCTATTTCAGCAAATGCTATCAAACCATTAACCGAAACCCTCGATGTAATCGGTACGGCCTTAGCACAGTTCCAGGGGCCACACCAGGAAGTACTGGTCGGTCTTCATGGTCGTTATCACTTAAATAGTGAGCCGACCAGAGAATTGGCCCTTCAAATCGGTACCAATTGGCGTTTAAATGATGCCGTTGGAGTACCTGCATTTGCTGTATTATGGAAACAATGGGAAATTGGAGGAACCTTCGATC
This sequence comes from Saprospiraceae bacterium, assembly GCA_020436955.1. Classification (GTDB taxonomy): domain Bacteria; phylum Bacteroidota; class Bacteroidia; order Chitinophagales; family Saprospiraceae; genus JAGQWW01. The sequence goes on from JAGQWW010000161.1 coordinate 5,448, forward strand.
TGAACATTTCAGACTTTACTGAGGCTACTAAACAAAGGGGAGGACCGGAATTTTATGTCAAATATTGCGTACGTCCGGTACCTGATAAGTCTTACTGTAAAATGTGTCCTAAATTACTCTAAGTCAGCCAACAAAAAACAAACCTAATGAGAAATTTGATTCTACTACTAGTGCTGTTTCTTGGCTTCGGGGCTTACGGGCAATCAGAAAAAGACTACCGGAAAAAAGCCAGGGAAACATTCGCCGAAATGGACTATCCGGCGGCACTGGAACATTATAAAACACTCATCCGCATCGATTCCAATGACATCAACGCTGTGTACCATGCAGCAATAAGTGCGGATTATTCAGATGCTTTTTCACAAGCCTTGTATTATTACCAAAGATTAAGTCAAACACCGGGTTTTGCAGATAGCACTCAGTATCATCATGCCAAATACAAACAAGGTATGATGGAAAAAAGACTGGGCTTTTATGAGACGGCCATTGAAACCTTCAATGAGTTTGCAGCCAGTCCTTTTGGCACCGATTCATTGAAAAACCTGGCCATTCAGGAAATTAAAGCTTGTGAATGGTCTATACAGGTTCAAGAAGAGGAAGCAGACTCACTTGACATGTTCCATTATGGACCGGAAGTAAATTCATTCTATTCTGACTTCGGTGCATTATTCCAGGATGGAGCTTTGTATTACACGTCAGCCTATCAGGAAGGTATCGAACCCGATGATGCTGATGACCCTACCACCCGGGTGTATCGATATGAAGATGGAGCCGAAAAAGGAGTTATCATACCATCCAACCCGGATAGTATGGAA
>JAGQWW010000162.1 GCA_020436955.1 Saprospiraceae bacterium
AGAGGATGCTATGTTGCCACTTGACTTCAACCATTTTGATAAAATATTGCCTTATCGGCGTTTGGAGCCCTATCGGTACATGATTGATGATGGTTCGCCGGATGTTCGATTGGCGCCGCTCAATTCCTTGATGAAATACTGCCGTTCGATAGCCAATAGTCATTATGGAAAGCGACTACTATCCTACGATGATGTTCAGGGTGAAAAAAAGCTGCGGGAGGTTTTAGCCGGCTACTTAAAGGAAACCAGAGGACTGGATTGTGGCCCTGAACATATACTGATCACAAGGGGAAGTCAGATGGCTATTTATTTGATATTCAATCTGTTGGTAAAAAATGGAGATCCAGTTTTGGTAGGGGAGCCCAATTATGATGCAGCCAATTGGGTGATTGAAACCCTGGGAGGAAATTTAAAAAGAGTAAGGGTTGATGATGAAGGACTGGATATGGAACAAATAAAATCATTGTTAGGTAAAGAAAAGGTGAAGGCTTGTTATATCACCCCTCACCATCATTTTCCTACCACCGTCACCCTAAGTGCACAACGTCGAATGGAACTCTTAGAACTGGCAGGGAAATACGGGTTTGCCATTGTGGAGGACGATTACGATTATGATTTTCATTATAGCAGTTCTCCGATTTTGCCTTTGGCCAGTGTTGAAAATAAAGGTCAGGTCATTTACATAGGTTCTTTTTCTAAATTGCTGGCACCTTCGGTGAGGGTCGGCTATATCGTAGCGCATCCTGAGATGATTGCCGAGTTGAATAAGTTGCGCCGCATTGTGGACAGGCAAGGCGATCCCATCACTGAACGAGCCATCGCGGAGATGTTATTGGACGGCGAAATACAGCGCCATTTAAAAAAGGCAGTTCGTGTATATCGTGAACGTCGTGATATCTTTTGTGCTATTTTGAAAAAGGAATTTTCCCGGCACTTTGAATTTCAGGTACCGGAAGGGGGAATGGCTGTATGGGTACGTTTTAAACATAAAGTGAATGACAAGGAGTTTTTTGAGGCATGCAGGGCAAGGGGCCTTTATAAAAATGTAGATAGGGAATTCCTAAAACGCTGTGGAGCTTTGCGCATGGGATTTGCCTCTTTGAATCCGGATGAGATAAGGGCCAATCTTGTGGTGCTTTTGCAGGTGATGGATGATTTGGAAAGTAAAAAGGCATGACACTCCTTTCGGAAGCCATGCCTTTTTTATTCGGGAAGATTAATTTTTAAGTCGTCGATTCCTGATAATTAGAACAAGTTTTTTTGAAAAAAAATCAGGATTTAGGTCATATGGAATTCTAAATTTAATAAAGGCTTTTCAATTTTGCTTAAATTATTCGTCACCAAATATTTTTACAGCTCTTTCGCCCGGTACAGCAAACCCTCTGTACATGCCAGGTGAATTGTGTGGCATGGCAATGTTTCCATTTTTGTCGACGGCAATGATACCTCCTTCGCCACCCTTTTCAACCAGTTTTTTCATTACGATAGCGTTAGCAGCATCTTCAAGGCTTTCGCCGAGATATTCCATTCGAGCTCCAATTTCTCTTGCAACGACGTAGCGAATAAAAAATTCACCATGACCTGTTGCTGATACGGCACAGGTGGCATTATCAGCATAAGTGCCGGCACCAATAATGGGAGAATCACCAATCCGATTCCACTTTTTATTGGTCATGCCCCCGGTCGAAGTTCCGGCAGCCAGGTTGCCGTCCTTGTCCAGTGCTACACAGCCTACTGTCCCAAATTTATATTCCTCTTTCAGGACTTCATGGTAACCGGTCTGTTGTTCTTTTTCCAGTGCTTTTTGTAATGCGTCCCATCTAAATTCATTTTTAAAATAGGAGGGGTCTACCGTTTCAAGGTTTTGGCTTTGTGCAAAGGCTTCAGCCCCTTTTCCTACCAACATTACATGATTGGAGGACTCCATCACTGCGCGAGCGGCTTTAATGGGATTTTTGATTATCGTCACACCGCCAACTGCTCCCGCTTCCTGGGTTTTTCCATTCATGATGGATGCATCCATTTCATTGGTACCGTCATGGGTAAATACCGCACCTTTTCCGGCGTTGAACAATGGATTGTTTTCCAGATAAACAATAGTAGCTTCTATGGCATCCAATGCTGGAGCTCCTTCTTTAAGAAGGTTTTCTCCGATGGTGAGAGCAGTATCAAGAGCTGAGCGATATGCAGTTTCTTTTTCCGGTGTCATACGGTCGCGGGTAATGATACCTGCTCCTCCATGAATGGCAATTGCGTAAGCGGGTCGTTCCATATTGGCTATTGGTTGAGCGGTTGTTGATTGGTTTTCAGAAGAAGGACTGCACCCGGGGAAAATCAAAATTCCACAAAGGATAAGGGCCATCCAAACCATTTGAAATCTCACCATTTTTCAAAGTTGTGTATTTATATAGGGATTGGGAAGATATAATTTTTTCAAAAAAAACAGACAAGGTTGGAAAGGAATAAGCGGACTGATGCGTCATCTCGGCATCTTTTTGTTATGCTGAATTTTGTAAAAATGTGACATTTTAAAAGAGAAAAAATTGATGTAATTACCACGTTTTGATTACTTTTTAAATTTTGAAAAATATAAATCAAAGTAGATTTCACATTTTTTTATTTCATAAGTAAATCAATCGTTAATTGTAATCTGCTAATAATCTGCTTTTTTTAAAATGATATTATTTCAAAAGGTAATATGGAAAAGTAGGAAATTGTAGAAGTACCAATGTCAGGTAGTGACTTCAAGGTCTGAAAGGATTATTTTTGCAACAAAGTCCCCTCGTAAATTTCCCCTCTTTTAACTGGTACAAGAAGAGATCTAATTGAATTAAAAAAGGCTTTCTTCCTCATTCACAAATAGCTGGAATTTAACTAGCAACCATGTTTTACTTGTTCCCCCTGGACCTGTCGACAACGACGGGCCTGAAATAGTATGTACCCCCTAAAATGACTTAACCAAACGCACCTTTCACAGAAAAGAGATTTGTGAAAGGTATTACCATTTGGTACAAACATTCAAAATAAAATAACCGGCGGGGTTATGAGGAAAAATTTACACCAGTCTATGACTTTGGGTAAAAAACTGAACAAACTAAAAGGGATAGCGCACAAGAAAACAAGCCTTAATCAAGCACAGCTTTTTTGGAGGAACTTTTTATTGATACTAACCATCTTTCTTTTTAGTCCTGATCAATCTTTTGTCCATCAACTAGGAGCTGCTACAGTTTCTGATCCTATAACATCTCACGATAGTCATGCCATCAAGTGCAGTGATTTCAATGAGAAGGGAATGTACAAGGCATTTTTCATGGGGCCCAATGATCCGATGGCTCCTTTGGAAGGATTCAATGTCCTTGTAAAAAATAACGCAACATTTCAGGGAGGAGAAATTGAAGGTCCAGTGGCCATTTGGAATCAACTGACGATGGATGGAACCTTCAATATTGCCATTGCCAATCCTGGAACCTATATCGTGCCCGGCGATGCCAACCCTACTGCTTTGATTGTAGAAGGGCCCATTAATTTTGCCAGTGGAAACGGTATCAATTTGTTGAATAATAGCCTGGTAAAATTGAAAGATCTAACCGGTGTGGTTGTTCACGATATGGACAATGGAAACCCAACTAATACTCGTATCACAGCCAATGGATTTAACGATATTCCCAAAATACAAGTAGGTCTTCATCAGCCCGCTGCTAATGTTGGACCAGCCGATGTATTTAACTTCTCAGGAGCTTTCAACACTTTACAAGTTGAAGCTAATAACCTATTTAACTACGGAAATAACGTAAATACACAGGTACAAGGTGCCGGAAGATTGAGGTTATTAGTTCAAAATAACCGATTGAATGTTTGGAATGTATCTGCATCCACTTTGGGATCTTTGGTTGAGATAAATTTGAGTAGTGCTCCGTCAGCTAGCTCACCATTGTTAATTAACGTAACAACCGGTACTGACTTTACCTGGAATATTCCCAATTTTCCGGGATTAGCTGATTCGCATGGTCAATATATCATTTGGAACTTTGCTAATACCACGGGGACCATTAATTTAAATGGTGGTTCATCGATCATGGGTAGTATTCTTGCCCCGCAGGCGGATATAAACAAGAACGGTTCAGGAAATATTAATGGACAGGTGGTAGCAGAAAACTATCTGCATGCTGCTGGCGAGGTGCATTATTATCCTCTGGCTGCTGATTACACCGGCGGTATGGTGGACTGTGGTTGTGGAAACTCGCTATTTACCAATGGTGGTATGGAAATCCATGATCCATCCACGACATTCCCTGTTAATTTTCAGGGAAATAATGCGAGAGATCTAACCAATAGCAATCCAAATGTCATTACAGAATGGCAGCCTGCACTTACGACACAGCGAATGTACTATATCGATGATGTAGTCAATCGTGTCGATAATCCGGAAGGAAATTATTTTGTCTGGTTACCCGGTCTAAACGATTGTTACAGGACCGGAGATGATATTGGTTCGGCTTTAGGATTGGAGCACGGGGTAGAATATGTCCTGTGCTTTTATGCTGCAGCATGGACAGAAGCCCTGGATGCCAATGGCTATCCAACCGGAAGCAATGTGCCTCAAAAGGCCGGTGCTGTTAAAATGGAATTTTTAACCCAGTCAGGTGCCTTTATCGAGTCTAATACCTTCACGCTTCCAAAAAGTAACAATTGGTCTAACCAAGATTGGAATCAATATTCGGTCAACTTTATTTATGATAGTTCAGACCCCGTTTTACAGATTTACTTTACCAATGCTTCTGATCAGGCGGGGGTAAGTATTGATGGAGTTACTCTAAGAAAAGTAGACTGTACTGCAGGGTATAACTGGTCCTTCGATTGTAATGATAATCGTAGAGCTGATATTTACGCAGTTGGTCCCAATTGTCAATCGAATTCAACAGTTACCATTCCCAATTCATCCAATGTTTATCAGGCTATTGTAGAAATAGTATATAAAGGAACCTACCCGGGCAATTCATTGACTGTAACTGCAGGAGGGACTAATTATACCTTAAATGAAGTGCCTGTATCAGGGGGAAGTTCAAACGTTTGGGTGTATCGTGGTATCATACCAACCAGTGTATCTAGTGTTTCATTTAACAATGCTCCGAGTAACTGTAGTTTGCAATCTATTCTGGTCCATGCTTTTAGAAATAATGTAACCAGTGTAAAACAGTCTGGTATCCTTACAGAGCGGAGCGGTTATAATAATATTGTCAATATTGATATCCCTGTAGCAACGGCTTCAGCACCGCGGAATATGAGCGTAATGGTGCCAATTTCAGAATTGACCAATGATGGTCGTTATTTGAAAATTACGGCAACCTCCGGTACAGTAAGTACCACCAAATACATATATGGTCCAAATACCGATTACGGAAGTTGTTGTTTGGATGTTCTTAATTTATTCCTTCCGCAAGTACCTGGTAGTGCCAACAAAGTTAGGCTTACCATTGATACAAGAAATGGTCAAAATGGTCAAAACCGAAATGGTCAATCGTATGTAATTGCCGGTTCCGTGACTATCAATACCGAATGTGTTGAAATTTGTGCCAATGGAATTGATGATGATGGTGATGGATTGGTAGATTGTAATGATCCATATTGTGCACCAACAGACCTTTCTATTGATGGTGATTTGCAAGTGGAATGTGGCAACTCAACCAACCTGAAGGCCAATATCAATGGTGCGTTGGATTGTGATATTTCAGCTACCAGTATTGCTCATTCAACCGGGAATGTATCGCAAGTATCTGCGTCACTAGGTTTGCCTGATGGAAATGGTTCTTATTTCTTCAGGGGCAATAGTGGAACATATACTAGGATAGTTTGGGATATGGGTCAAGTATTACCTGCGGGTTCTACCGTTTGTTTCATGGCCAAATCTGAAAATCCTGGAGTTCCCTCACAGCTAAATGTTTGGTTGTTAACCAGAGGTGTGCCGGCGACGGGATCTTATGATTTGATTTCTTCCCATACTGTGTCCTCTACTGAATGGCAGAATTACTGCTTTATTCTTCCAAAATCAACCCGATATGTAAAGATAACCGATGAAGGGGGAGATCCGTTTTATGTAGATGCAGTAGCATTTGATTGTGATGAAAACGGACTTTTGACCTATACATGGAACACCGGTGCCAACTCAAATTCCATTGTGACAGGACCGTTAACTGAACCTACACTTTATTCAGTTACCGTTACCAATAA
>JAGQWW010000163.1 GCA_020436955.1 Saprospiraceae bacterium
TATTTTGCCACATCTTCCATCAAACTTTCGAGGTTTGCATTTCCATCTATAGTGAAATGGGCTTTTTGATAAAAGATTTCTCTTTCCTTCAGGTGTTGAGTAATGAAGGCTAAAAGTTCCTGTTCGGATTTATTTCGGATTAAAGGTCGTTGATTCATTTCGGTCTCCAGAAGCCTGTCCCGAATAATTTCTGGGCTGCAAGAAAGGTAGAAGACTATTCCGTTGTCCAACATCCAATCCATATTGTTATGAAAGCAAGGAGCACCACCTCCGGTTGCAATGACCATTGGCACATGAGGGTCAAATGACTGAAGCGTATTGGCTTCCAGCGCTCTAAAATAATCTTCCCCCTCCTCTTTAAAAATAGCAGCTATACTCCGACCCTCCTTGGTTTCAATTTCCTTGTCCAGATCAACAAATGGAAGTCCTAATCGCTCTGCCAGGGCCGGACCCAAGCTCGATTTTCCACTTCCCATATAGCCGATTAAAAACAATAACATATATTAAATTGACGGTCATACAACGAAAAGTAACTCAAATATAAGTTGCTAAAATTTGGAACAACATCAAACGAAAAACTACTTTTGCCCTCATTCGTTGTATTTCTAATTATTCACTTTTAAAATGCAGTATACAATGAAACAGATTCTGTTTCTTTTCCTTGGAACCTTTCTTGGTTTAACGGCTTGTGGAAATGAACCCAAAAATGGGGGAGATGCCATTGAAGAGATTCAAACAGTCGATCCCAATACGCCTAGCAGCATTATTCGCAATCCGGCTACCGCAAATGGCACTTCAGATACCCTAAACGTTGCCAAAATGGAATTTGAGGAAACATCCTACGATTTTGGAACGGCGTACGAAGGGGACATCATTGAAAAAGTATTTAAGTTTAAAAATACTGGAAGAATTCCCTTAATCATCAGCGAAGCGCGTTCTACCTGTGGTTGTACAGTGCCTAGTTGGCCAAAGGAGCCTATACAACCGGGTGCCGAAAATGAAATAAAAATTGTTTTCAATACAGAAAACAAACTGGGATCTCAGACCAAACCCATTACCATTAGCGCAAACACTTGGCCCGGAACGACTGTTTTGAAAGTGAAGGGAAAAGTATTAGAGAAAGGCAAATAATTATTGTTACGAAAAACCTTAGTATAAATAACGACTTATGACAAACCTAACTATTTTTCTACAAACCGGAGGTGGCGCAGGCTTAATGAGCTTCCTTCCAATGATAGCCATAGCAGTGGTGTTTTATTTGTTTTTAATCCGCCCTCAGCAGAAAAAGCAAAAAGAGCAGACCGGTTTTATGGACAGCCTTCAAAAAGGAGATTCAATCGTTACAGCTTCCGGTATCCTGGGTACTATCAATAAAATAGAGGACGATATCGTAACCCTCGATGTTGGAAACAAGAATTATATCCGTGTTACCCGTAATGCAATTTCAAAAGAGATGACAGAATCGGTACATGGCGCGAAGTCTTAAAATATTACCCGATAATTTCAAGATTTCACTTGGTGCCGACAGGGCTATTCTGCTTACCTGCCTCGGAATAGCCCTGATTTTTTGGCTTTTTATAAAGCTCTCCAAATCCTACGCGGACGATCTCACCTTTAATCTCGAATACCAACTCAAGGAGGATCTAGCCTTCGTGGAAATGCCACCAGCCAAACTCATCACCAATGTTGAAGGTAGAGGCTGGGACCTAATGTACCTTTCAATTTTTGGGAGAGAAAGGACCTTGACTTTCCCGGTCGATGCTTCCAATGAAAATGAAATTAACCGGACTGAAATTCTCAACACCCTCGGTACCTGGTTGGACAACCCTATGTTCAAAATTCAATCGGTGAGTATTGACCAGATTAATCTTGAATTGGAAAAATTATCAAGGAAAAAAGTTCCGGTAAAGATATCCGGGGTATTGCAAACCGCTCCTAATTATACCCGTTCAGGGCCTGTAATCATCAAACCTGATTCCATTCAATTGATTGGGGCACCCAGTTTGTTGGACCAGTACGATGTGTGGGAAACCAGTAATCTTGAAATTACTGGTTTAAAAAACAACTTGGAAAAAGAGGTGGATTTGCAGCTGCCGGTTGAATCAACCCTCACCATTTTGCCAAAAAAGGTGCAACTGGAAGTGCAGGTAGAAGCCCTTACTGAAAAACGACTTTTTATACCCATCGTCGCCTTAAATCCTCCCAAGGATAGTTTTACCATTTTTCCAAAACAGGTACAGTTGACTTTTACTGTCGGGGTAGGGCAATACCAGGATATCGATAAAGATATGTTTGAAGCGGTGGTTGATTACAATAAAATCAGAAGTGGAGAACAGGTAGGTGGGTTGCCCATAAATGTGACTAAAACACCTGCCAATATCAACCTGATCAATTATACACCCAAGACCGCCGAGGTCCTGGTGGTGTTGAATTCCTTACCGAAGAAAGAATCTCGCTAATCGCTTTTTTAAATTCGTAAAAGGCGGATAAAACAATGAATGATCAATGGAATTCGGATATTCCATTATTGATTTTTTATTGGTAAAAATATTCAAGCCATCCAACCCGTGATATTTACCATATCCGCTACTGCCGACACCACCAAAAGGAAGGTTCGCATTGGCAAAATGTAACAAAGTATGGTTCACCATTCCGGTTCCTGAGCTGATTTCTCTTAGCACCAGATTTTTTGATTCTTTGTTACTGCCAAAGTAATATAGCGAAAGTGGCGTTGGATTTCTTTTAATGATAGAGAAAGCTTCTTCCAGGTTTTCATAAGGAATAATGGGCATCAAGGGGCCGAAAATCTCCTCCTGCATCAAGGGACTATCTAAATCCACACTGCCCAGAATGGTAGGGCTGATATAACGGTCTTCACGATTTGTTTTGCCTCCAAATAAAATTGTACCCTCACTCATCAACCTGCTGATGCGGTCAAAATGACCATGATTGATGATGCGACCAAAATTAGGCGATTGGGAAGGGTCATCTCCATAAAATCCCCTAATGGCATTTTTGCAATGGTCTACAAATTCCTGGAATTTTTCCTCCGGCACCAGGATGTAATCAGGTGCAATACAGGTTTGCCCGGTATTAAAAAATTTACCCCAAACCAGTTTCCTTGCTGCTAATTTCAAGCTGGCAGATCGGTCTAAAATAGCAGGGCTTTTACCGCCCAACTCTAGTGTAATTGGAACCAGTTTTTTAGCAGCCTCCAGTGCGATTATCTTTCCCACATGCTCAGATCCAGTAAAGAAAATTTTATCAAACCTTACATTTTCAAAAAGAGGAGGCAATACATCTGCACCAGCTCCCGGGAAAGCAAAAACATGCTCAGGTGCAAAGGTTTCTTCAATTATTTTTAAAATAATAGGTTCAGTAAAGGAAGCAACTTCCGAAGGTTTTACCATCGCACAATTGCCTGCTGCAATCGCCTGTACTAATGGAATAAAGCTAAGATTGGAAGGGTAATTCCAGGGAGCAATAATTAAGACGACTCCTAGCGGCTCTTTTATGATGTATGATTTGCCAGGTAATAAACTTAAAGGAGTTTTCCTTGGCTCCCTTTTCATCCAGCGACGCAATTCCTTTTTAATCAGGGTTATTTCCTGATAAATGACACCGATGTCTCCACCAAATGCATCATATTCATTCCTTCCCATGTCCTTTTGAATCGCATCCAAAAGTGCTCCTTCGTGCTGTTGGATGGACTTGTATAACCTGGTTAATGCTTCTTTTCTGAATTTATATGAACGCGTAGCTCCTGTTTCAAAAAAGGCTCTTAGACGCTCATACTGAAGCACAGTATCATTTTGAAGCTCAGTAATCATGGGTGTAGTTTATGTTGGCAGGTAATGCCTCTAAGGCTTACCATTGTAAAATTCTTATTTACCTCTGGTCAATTGCTGGAACACATCCTCAACAGAACTTTTTTCTTTAAACAATTCCACCAGCGTGAAATTATTTTGCTTGGCCATTTTGAAAATTTCGGGTCTGATATCCAATTTTCCATTGGTAGACAAAAGGTAAGCATTTCCGTTTCTATTTACCACATCCATCACCCCGGGAATTTGCAATAATAATTTCTCCTCTACCTTTTCTAAAAATTCTGCTTTAACGGTAACGGTAGCTGTAACCCGGTCCTGTAATTTATCAATAGGGTCATCAGCTACAATTTTTCCTTTGTTGATGATAATAACCCTATCACAGATCGCTTGCACTTCTTGCATGATGTGTGTGGAGAAAATAACGGTTTTTTCTCTACCCAATTCTTTAATCAAGGCACGGATTTCTACCAACTGGTTTGGATCAAGACCACTGGTTGGCTCATCCAAAATCAATACCTCTGGGTCATGTAACAGTGCCTGCGCCAAACCAACCCGCTGTCTGTAACCTTTAGACAGGGCACCAATCTTTTTATGTTGCTCACGTTCCAACCCGGTCTGACCAATCATCTCCCTGATGCGAGCCTGCTTTTTAGGCACCTTGTGTACGTTGGCAATAAACTCAAGGTATTCCTTTACATACATATCCTTATACAAAGGATTCTGCTCCGGCAGATAACCTATTTTTTCCCGGACTGCCTGCGATTCCTCCGACACATCATGTCCACATACTTTTACCGTGCCTTTGCTTTGTGGTATGTAACAGGTAATAACTTTCATAGTGGTGGACTTCCCGGCTCCATTGGGCCCTAAAAATCCAAGCACCTGACCTTTTGGTGCTTCAAAACTGATATTATCTACCGCCTTTTGGGCACCGTATATTTTAGTAAGATTTTTAACTGTAACTGACACTTCGTTGAGTCTTTTGGTAAATGATTTATTCTCCTCCCTTTTTCAAATAATCTATAAGTCCTAAGCGTACATCTTTTGCTAAACTTCCCTTTTCCGGTACAATTTTTTTCAAAATAAGTTTAGGGTCATCAATTAAAAATGGAATGTCAAAACCTTTTAGCAGAAAATCATTCAAGGCTATGGTATAGGTCTCATTTTTGTCAATCACCCTTTCTCCCACATACCATTTACCATCCTTAAAGCTAAACCCATCTCTTTGTAAATAAGCCCCGGAACCACGGTTGGCTTCGCTGTATTCAAGCACACGTTGGAGCAAATCACCTTTTATATCTACTACAAAAATCTCACCTCCATAAGGTAAAACCCTGAAAATATCCTGGCTGGTAACGTCACCGACTAATTGGTCATCGATCCTGATACCACCACTATTGAAAAAGGAACCCTGAACGGGCACGGAAACCGATTTTCGCATACTCTTAACTACCATTTGACCAAGATTGGTCTGCTCTGACCTTACTTTATATTCCCGTCCTTCCAGGGGAATAGCAGTACGATAAATTAGTTCATTTGGATTGGGATAAACCTGCTTGATAGTTTCATCTAATATCTTGTACCATTTTGCCACCCTTTCGCTGGTCAAAGGGTCAAGGCCAACCGATTCATTCAAAGCGATTAAGTCGGATTGAAGGTCGGCTTTTCCGGTGGAGGTATTCAAACGAATCCTGTGAATGTAGGCGGTTTTTGCATTGGCATCAGCCTTGGCTACGATGCAATTACCGGTCTTGAATTTCATGTTTTCATGGTCATGCCCGCCCATTAGTAAGGGAACATTAGGTAGCTCCAGGGCCAGGAGACTATCCTGCTCTCTGGCGAGGTGGGTTACGCCCAAAACCAGATTACACTGGCTTTGCAGGTGTTCATATGCCTTCCTGGCTTCCAGAAAAGGATCTTCATAATGCACATAATCAACAGGAAAAGTAGACAGGGTTACACCGAAAAATCCAATTTTTGCGAGCGTACCATCTTTGTCTGCTATCTCCCAGATATAAGTATCTTTTACATAGTTTTTTTGACCATCCTGCATCTTATAAAAACGGTGCTTTAAACCGTCTTCATAGTTTTGCAAAACATTGGAGCTTATCCACTCAAAATTTGACTCATCGATTCGCTTTTGCAAAGAAGCCATGGATAAGTCAAATTCATGGTTACCAAAAGTAACCAGGTCGATTCCGGCCGCATTCATGCAATCGACCATATGAGCGCCGGCAATCCTTGAACCGTCTTTTTTAAGGGTACCAATTAGACTTGGACTCAGGAAATCGCCTGCCAAAAGTGCCAAATTGGGCTTTCCTTCTTGTTGAAGATCCTTGCGAAGGGTAGCAACTCTGGCAAGCCCGCCTGTTTTGCCTCCTTCTAATGGAGCAATTTC
>JAGQWW010000164.1 GCA_020436955.1 Saprospiraceae bacterium
GGCTTTTGGCTTTTGGCTTTTGGCTTTTGGCTTTTGGCTTTTGGCTTTTGGCTTTTGGCTTTTGGCTTTTGGCTTTTAAGCAAATTCAACTTCCAGCCCATTGTTCAAAGGTGAGCCGTAATTGTATCCTTCTAAAAACCCAAAACTTGAGCTTCTAGCCATATCACCCCCCAATCCCCCCTCAAGGCAATGTCATTAAGCTAAGGGATCTCAGGAGTTTTTTACCTGTCTAAGGTGGGTCTCCTGAAAGGGACCCGCCGGCGAATGTTCTTCAATATTTTTAGCATAATCTATTGACTGTTAAATCTTTATATTCTATTTCAAACCTGGAATTCTGTTTCACGCCACGTTCGCAACGATTTAACACAACGGTCGCAACAAGGCTTCTAACAAAACAATATCGCTAACATAATGACATTGCCCCTCAAGGGGGGCGTCTATTGGTAGGGATCCATTTTCTCGATCAACTAGAAACCAGCAACAAGAATCCAGCATCCAGAAACTAGCATCCAGAAACCAGCTACCAGTTCCCCTATTTCACAAAGCGCTCAAAAAAAGCTTCCTTGAACGCTCTTCCGATTGGAATTGACATTCCACCATGTAGGTACACGTGGGTTGCGGTTACTTTTTCAATCTTTTGGGTATTGATAAGGTAGGATTTATGAATGCGATAGTAGTGCTCTTCTTGCAATTCTTCTTCCCAATGTCGTAATGGCTCAGATGTCAGTAATTTCTTTTCCTTTAAATGGACTTCCGTATAATCTGCATCAGATTTTATGAAGAGAATATCTTCCTGATTTACACGGATATGCTCGTACCCTGACTTTACAAAAAAGTCCTTTTTGATAAGATTTGAAGCGTTTGGTGCTTCAGATCTTATGCCTGGATTTTTTTGAGGGACTTTAGCTATTGATTTTACAAATCGTTGAAAAGAAAATGGCTTTAAAAGGTAGTCTACTACATTAAACTCATAACTCTCCAGTGCATAATCAGGAAAAGCGGTGGTTAATATAACTGCCGGAGGATTGCTTAGGGTTTTTAAAAAATCAATACCTGAAATTTTGGGCAAATGGATATCCAGGAAAATGAGGTCAACTTCATTGGATTGAAGAAACTCAAGGGCCTTGATTGCATCAGAGAAAGTACCGGTAAGCTCTAACGTGCCCAGATCATCAATGTATTTCTTCAAAACCCGTTGGGCGGGTGGCTGATCTTCTATGATGATACATTTCATGGTCCACTAGTTTTTCAAATCCATTTGCAGGCGGACTTCATAGGAACTGCCGGTATCGTCAATTTCAAGCTTATGATTTCCGGGATACATTAGGTTAAGACGTTTTTTCACATTTTCCAATCCAATACCATTTGACAGTTGGTCCTTGTTGCCGTTTGGAAGGTACGTATTTCTGCAAAGGAAAATCAATTTTCCATTCGTATCCACTTCTATTTGAACTGCAATTTCAATTTTATCAGATTGACTGGCGGTACTATGTTTGAAAGCGTTTTCAATAAAAACGATCAAAATCAAAGGTGCAATTCGATACTGCGAGGAAATATTAATTGCTTCAAAGGACACCTGGCCTCTCTCCTCAATCTGCAGCTCATTTAACTTTAAAAAATTCTCTAACTGTTCCACCTCTTTACCCAGCGGTACAAAATCCTCGCGGCATTCATACAGCATATACCGCAATACTCCCGATAACTCCAGAATGATTTCCGGAGTCTTGGGAGAATTATCAATGGCATATGAATATAAATTATTGAGATTGTTGAAAAGGAAGTGTGGGTTGATTTGCGACTTTAAAAATTGCAATTCACTTTCCTGAACAGTCTGCTTTAAATCTTCTACTTCCTTTTGTTTGACCAGTGCATCCCAGGCAAATTTAAACCCGCTCAAAATGGTAAGAATGGGCAATATGCCTAACAAAGAGAAAAACACTCCGGGGAATCTTTTTGCGCGAGTATCTGGAAAATAAATATGCTCCAACACGAGCTCCTCCAGCGCCATCAAACCAAAAACGATAAGCAAGACATAAAAGAAGAACCAGATATATTTCTTCTTATAAAACAACCTTGGCAGCAAAATATAATTGATAATAAAGGCTGCAAAGGAGTAGGTAAGGAAGTACACTACCTGATACTGCTGGATGCCCGGATTCTTTTTATCGAAGGAATAAAAAATAAAAACCAGGATGTGTAAAACAACCTGAAACAAAACTTCCCGTATGGAAACCTTCGATGCTATTGTTTTTTGCATGATGCATCAAAAATAATATACCCAAACGAGAGGAAAAATAAGATTCTGTAAACGACGAAACTGGACCGTTAAACAACCAATTCGACCTTTTTTCTGTTAGGGCTGTTGATTGGGGGGAAAGAAATGACGTTCAAAGAAATAATTTTCGATTCTCCCACTGATAGATCTCTTTTGCACCATTGAATTGAATGAAAAACCTTAATAACTCATGAAAACATATATCCTTTCTCTGTTTGTTTTGTTAGCCTTTAGCCTGATTTCGAACAAGGCCGGCGCACAAAGCAACACCATTACGATAAGAGGTAATGTTGTAGAAAGTAAAAATCAAAAACCGGTCGAATTTGCAACCGTGATGGTTGCAAACCCTGAAACCGGAACTTCCATCACCGGTGTTACAACGGACCTTGACGGCAACTTTGTAGTAAAAACTGAAGCACCTTCCTTTTACCTGGAAGTCAGTTTTATAGGATTTGAGAAAAAGGAAATCAGAGAATTTGACATCGTCAACAATGAAATAAACCTCGGCACCATCGTACTTGCTGAGAATAGTGAGATGTTGGAAGAAGTGGTTGTAAGAGCAGAAAAATCCTCCACTGAATTCAAGTTGGACAAAAGGGTATTTAACGTAGGAAAAGATTTGAGCACTACGGGTGCCAGCGCTTTGGAAGTTTTGAATAATGTGCCTTCCGTAAATGTAGACATTGAAGGTCAAATTAGCCTGAGAGGAAGTACCGGTGTTCAAATTCTCATCAATGGAAAACCCTCTGTCATTGCCAGTGAACAAGGGAATACCCTAGGGACCATTACTGCAGACATGATTGAATCGATAGAGGTGATCACCAATCCTTCTGCTAAATATGAGGCTGAAGGTACCTCGGGCATCATCAACATCATTATTAAAAAAGAAGAAAGAGAAGGATTGAATGGCTCCATAACCCTGAATACTGGAGTGCCTGACAATCACAGCATAGGGTTGAGCTTAAACCGAAGAACAGATAAATTCAATCTTTTCAGTCAATTGGGAGTCGGTTACCGATCCAGTCCCAGAGAAAGCAAAAATATCAACCAGAATTTAACTACCGGAGAGTCGCTGATAAGTGAAGGAACCGAATATAGAGATGAGACCTTTTTCAATCTTATTCTAGGTACTGATTATCACATCAATGAAACCAATATCGTAACCCTTTCAGGTAGTTATGCCTACGAAATCGAGGACCAACCATCCAGAACGGACTTCCTGATTCCGGATGAAAACGGGATTCCGGTTTCAGAATGGTATCGAGAGGAAAAAACAGAAGCTACCAATCCAAAGTGGCAGTACGAATTGCAGTATAAAAAAGACTTCAAAGGACATAAGGACCACGATTTATTATTCAGTGCGCTGGGTCATTTCTTTGGAAAAGACCAATCCTCCGAATTTTCCAATAATGATATTTTAGGGAATGAAGCAGGAGGTAATCAACAAACCAGAACCAATTTCCAGGAAGCGAAATATACCTTCAGTACCGATTATAAGCGTCCTATTAATGATAAATTCACTATTGAAACAGGCGCACAGTATGTTTTGAATGCTGTTAGTAATGACTTTGCAGTAAGTGATTTAGTGAATGAAGAATGGGTTCCTAATCCTGCTTTTACCAATGTGTTCGAATACGATCAAAATGTATTTGGACTATATGGTACCGGTTCATATGAAGGTGAGAAATGGGGTATCAAAGTTGGTTTACGCGCCGAAAACACCGTTTTAAAAACGTATCTGGTAAATACCGGTGAAAGGAACAACCAGAATTTTACCAACCTGTTTCCTACCTTACATACTTCCTACAAAATCAGTCCTACAGTATCCCTACAAGCAGGTTATAGCCGAAGAATTTATCGTCCAAGACTTTGGGACCTGAATCCGTTTTTTAATATCAGAAACAACTTCAGTATCCGTACCGGAAACCCGGATTTGCTACCTGAATTTACCGACTCCTACGAGTTGACCAGTATTTATTTACTGAATAAGGTAACCTTGAATGTTGGAGCTTATTACAGAAAAACCAACGACGTCATTGAAAGGGTCTCCTTCTTTGAAGATAATGTCAGCACAACCAGGCCAGTAAATATTGGTACCAATGATGCCATCGGTATTGAGGTAAATGGAAAATACGATGTAGCAAAATGGTGGACCATCAACGGAGATTTGAATTATAATTATTTCAGCAGACTTGGTATGCTTGAAGGCACCTCCTTCGATTTTTCAGCGGATCAATTCACCTCCAAATTGACTACCAAATTTAAACTGCCATTGGATTTCGAGGTTGAAATTACCGGTCAGTTCCAATCCAGATACAAAACAGTTCAAAGTGAAGTTTCACAAAATTTGTTCGCAGACCTTGGGGCCCGAAAGAAGATTTTCAAGGGTAAAGGAGTGATTTCTTTGAGTGTAAGGGACATCTTTGCATCTCGCATTAGAGAAGTGGAAACATTCCAGCAAGATTTTTACCTCTACAACTGGGACAGACGAGGTCGTTTTGTAAGACTGGGTTTCAGCTATGGATTTGGGAAAGGAGAAGCGATGGAATACACTGCAAGAAGGCACTACTAAAAGGTGATAAGGAATAAGTGATAAGGGGTACGGTTTTGGACCGTACCCCTTATTTTTTACTTATTAACCACTATTTTCTTACTGATAGTTTTTTCACCATCTTTTAATTTCACGATATACCAACCCGCAGGCCATTGAGATATGTCAAGTGACTGCAAGTCGCTTTGGTTGTGAACTTGTTTACCGAGATTGTTGGTAATAGTTAGGGTAATATTGCCGGGATTTTCATAATTAAACCGGATAGTATTTGTTACCGGATTTGGGAAACATTCAAATGAATTAATTCCGGAAAGTTCTTTTGTTGAAGTAATCAATTGAACCTCCTGACCAGTTGTTATCACTGGAAATCCTTGTGGTGTAGAGCGTATCCCGACGAAATCCACCGCGATTGATGCACCAAAGGAGGTAAAGAACGGCCGGATTGCATTGAATTCCATATTTGCAACAACAAGGTCATTGTAATTAGCTTCTCCGTTTGAATGATTTTCAAACCTATCCACAATGAGGGTTTTGGATGGTGAAATAGTCGCTGCAATACTCATGATATTCCCAACTTCTCTTTCTACGACAATAAATGGATAAAAATCACCTGGGAAAAAACCTCCATTGATAGTATCTCTTAGCACCGCATATATATCCATGGTATCGTTGGATTGGGCGCCTGATTGATACCTAAAGCCTACCCTTTCAATATCGCCTGTATCACAAATGCCGTAAAATTTATTGTTATTGGCCGGTGCGACAAAATCAAAGGTTACCGGACTTGTATAAGCAACTTTAGGGGTTACATAAAGAAAAATCCCACCTGATCCTGACATTCCGGTATATCGCATCTTTCCATCAGACTCTTCCCAATTTGCATAGGAGCCAACATTTTCCCAGGTATCCATATCGACTACACCATCTTCAAAATCATCAAAGAAAAGGAATACTGATGTTCCATCAATTTCAGAACTTACATTGGTGGTAGCCCCATAATAAACTTGCAATTCCAACCCGGAAGGATCTATATCCGGTATAGCAACATACAATATGTTCTTATCCCTGTTTGCAAGATCCTGAATAAAGAAAGGTAATGTATTACAATCTGCATCTACAACGCGTAAATCTGAACCATCCGCCAGCAATTTGCCCCCATCTACTAATGACTTTGAATCAAAGGGAATGGCAATGGTATGGGCAGCAATTGCAGCATCTGGCGTAAGGGTGATGGCCTTGTAATATTTAAATGTTGTAAAGCAATCTTGTGCTTCAATAGTACCAAAAATCAGTACGAAGCTTAAAAGGAGGTAAATGAATCTCATAGTACTTTGGTTTTTTGTGAACCAAAAGTTACAGAATTATTTACCGACCCAACTTAAAATTTGAAGTTTTTTT
>JAGQWW010000165.1 GCA_020436955.1 Saprospiraceae bacterium
GGACTAGTGATTCGGTAATGATCATGTTTAAAATGGAGGGTGGGGTAGCACCCAGTGCTTTTCGTATTCCGATTTCACGGGTTCTTTCTTTCACCACGATAAGCATGATCTTGGATACTCCAATTACACCGGCAATGATGCTGCCTATTCCTACAAACCAGATGAATGCATTGATAAAGGCAAAAACCATCTGAAATTCCTGAAAATTTTCAACATTATTTCGTACCCACATGGCATTCTCGTCTTCAATGTCATATTGTTTTCTCAATGCCATTTCAGAACGAATTTGCTTTTCTATTACTTGAGATTCTTCCAGGGTAGCATCACCAATGGTAAACATCATTTGGTCAATGTTATCCCTTCCTGTTACAACCTTTTGGACCGTTGTCAGTGGCAGATATATTTTACGCAACTCATTATCACTTCCGTCATCCGTAAATTCGCCCACAACCTGATAGGTGGTTCCTTTAATGCTTATCTGTTTGCCAATAGGAGATTCATCTTCATCGAAAAATGCTTCTGTAACCTTGGTACCGATTACCGCTACTTTTCTGAATTCCTCTATATCCTTATCATTTAAAAATCTACCCCTGGTAATGATAGAGTTTTCTATCATTTGATGCCCGGGATGGACACTTCTAATATCGAAGGAAAATGCTTTGTTTTGGTAGGTTACAAAATATTCTCCACTCATATAAAGCCTCCCGGTCGAATATTCAATGCCAGGAATCTGAGATTTTAGGGTGTTGAAATCATCATTTTCGAAAGTAATCCATCTGCCGGCAGGTAATCCTTTGTAGGGTTTTGAAGTTTTTCCCTGGTACAACCAAATACTGTTTATGGCATCATCCCGGAAATTGTATTCTACACCGTTTTGCAATCCGCTTCCTGCACCTAACAGGATCACGAGCATGAAGATACCCCACCAAACTGCAAACATGGTCAGGGCCGTCCTCAACTTATGTCTTTTGAGAGAATCAAGGATCTCCCCCCATTTATCGTAATCGATCCATTTCATATCAGCCGATTAATCCGTCTTTCATATGAATAACCCTGTGCGTTCTTTCAGCAATGTCCTGCTCATGTGTAACGAGGATAACCGTGATGCCTTCTTCATTTACCTTTCTAAAAAGGTCCATCACATCGTGACTGGTTTGAGAATCCAGCGCTCCTGTTGGTTCATCAGCCAGGAGAACCTTGGGTTGATTGATGAGTGCTCTTGCGATAGCAACACGCTGTTGCTGACCGCCTGACATTTGGTTGGGAAGGTGATGAGCCCAATCGGCAAGACCGACTTTTGTAAGATATTCCATGGCAATATCCTGCCTTTCCTTTCTAGGGATTTTTCTATAATATAATGGAAGTGCAACGTTTTCCAGGGCAGTTTTAAAATTGAGTAAATTGAAAGACTGGAAGACAAATCCTAGGAATTTGTTGCGGTAATTAGCAGCCTGGGTTTGTGTAAGGTCCTTGATGAGTGTTCCATCAAGTGTGTAAGCTCCCTGGTCATAATCGTCAAGGATGCCCAGAATATTGAGTAGTGTAGATTTTCCGGAACCGGAAGAGCCCATGATGGATACAAACTCTCCTTCCTTAATGGTAAGGTCAATTCCTTTTAAAACTTCCAACCGGGTGAATTCGGTGGTGTAAGCCTTTCTAATTTGGGTTAATTCTATCATTTGGGTGTTTAAGTGCAAGATCCAAATAACGAACACATTGTTAATTATTTTTAAATGATGGACGAATTAACCTTTTTTAGGGACGAATTACCTGTTATGGGGCAAATTTCAAAAGATAAAAAGTACTAATTTAGCTGTCGATTAAACAAATTAAGGGCAGCATAAAGGGATTCAATGCGTTTTTCCTTTGATTGAATTCCAAATAATACACACATGCGGATATTGACTGTGATTTTAGTGGGCTTGGTAGCTGGGGCCATCTTTTCCTGTACCAAGGATAATTTAAATCCTGGTAGGATCATTCGAATAGATGATGACTTCAATTTAACCATCTGGGAAGGGCTCAATCCGGATACCAGGGATATACAGGTGTTGGTGACTACCAATACTCCGTTGGACTGCGAAAATTACACGATAGATTTGGGTAGTGTTGTCAATTCCAATGCGATAAAAATCAGACTCAATGGTGTTATTCCTCCGGAAAATTGTATCGTTGGAGAAGGGCACCCAAGAGATACTATATCATTCGGTAATTTGCCCAACAGAGTATATAATTTTGAAGTATTAATAGGCGGTGAAATTTCGAATATTGGTTCGTTTGAAATAAGTGATGAGAAAATTGAAACTACTTTTTCACAAACCAATGGCTTTTCGCTTTCTAATGAAAGCCTAAACCGGATAGTTCCTGAATTATATTGGGGAAAAGTTACCTATACACCGGGCAATGAAGTGGCAGCTAATAACTTGATTGATTCCCTGGCCAATATTGCGGTAAACGAAACCATACTTTCCGGAAACTATGGAAGATTTGTTTTAACAGGTTCTACAGTATCTATTCCTTCTGATACAACCGGTACTAATGTTACTTCTTTTGTTTTTAAAATAGAAGAACCTGAAAGCAAAGTGCTTGATATATTTAATCAATTCAAACAAGATTATCCTGATGATTTAATCATTGAAGCATGGAATGGAAAGGGTAGTGCCTTTTAAGGATCGTATCTTTGTAAAAAACAAAAAGGGCCGCTTCAATTGAATGAAGCGGCCCTTTTTTATTGCGGGAGCTTAAACAGCTTATGCTTTTGCTCTTGTAAATGTTCCTTCTTTCTTCTTTTCTACGTTTTTGATTTTGATGTCTTTTACCAAATCAACAACAGTAGCAGAAGCTACGAAAATGGAAGAGTACGTACCCACAAGGATACCAATCAACAATGCAAAGGCGAATCCTTTGATACTTCCACCACCAAAGATGAACAGGATAAGTACCACAAATAAAGTAGTACATGAAGTAATCAAAGTACGGCTTAGTGTATTGTTAATCGCAAGATTGAAAATTTCCTGCTTGCTCTTACCAGTGTAGGTATTGATGAACTCTCTGATACGGTCGAATACAATCACTGTATCGTTCACAGAGTAACCGATTACGGTCAATAGGGCTGCTACAAATGCCTGGTCAACCTCCATGGTGAATGGAAGGATACCCCAGAAAATAGAGAACATACCCAAAGTAATGATTACGTCGTGGAACAAGGCCAAAACCGCACCCATACTGAATTCCCATTTTGAGAATCGGATGAATAGGTAAAGGAAAATCAACAACAGTGCGAAAAATCCTGATTCGAAAGAACTATCCTGAATGTCATCAGCAATGGTAGGTCCTACCTTACTTGCACTCACAATATGCGTTCCTTGAGAATCTGAATTTTTGAATACATCCAATGAAAGGCTACCACCTACCATTCCATTCACACCTTCGTGCAATTTTGCCAATACTTTATCAGCAGCATCGTCTGCAGTGTCATCGATAAGGTAATCAGTAGTAACGTTGAATGAATTTTCTGTATCAACTGCTTTTACAACTGGCGTAGAACCAAATGCATCAGCCAAAGTTTCACGTAGATCCTGTGCAGTTACATCTTTATCAAACTGGATTGTATAAGAATAACCACCTTTGAAATCTACACCAAGGTCAAAACCTTTGGTAAAGATGGATACAAGGGAGATTAGGATTAGGATACCAGAGATGGTATAACCAATCTTTCTTTTTCCAATCCAATCAATATTTACATTCGCAAGGATGTTTTCAGACCAGCCAGTCCAGAATGACATGGTTCTGTCTTTCTTACCTGTCCACCAGTCAATGATAAGTCTTGCTACCAACACTGCAGTAAACAAAGAACTCAATACACCAATGATCAATACCACTGCGAAACCTTTAATTGGACCCAAACCGAAGTAAGCCAATACAAAGGCAGTCAATAGGGTAGTTACGTTGGCGTCAATGATAGCTGAATAAGACTGCTGGAAACCATCGCGGATGGAAGCCAATACTGTCTTACCTGCTCTCAATTCTTCACGAATCCTTTCATAGATGATAACGTTGGCGTCAACGGCCATACCGATGGTCAACACGATACCGGCAATACCTGGCAGGGTAAGCACTGTACCATAACTTGCCAAAGCACCAAGGATGAAAACAACGTTTGCAGCCAAAGCAATGATAGAAACAATACCACCACCTGCATAGTAAAGAATCATAAAGATTACTACCAATGCAAATCCGTAAATCAACGCATTGGTTGATTTGCTGATATTGTCTTTACCAAGTGAAGGTCCAACGATTGATTCCTGGATAATCTTAGTGGTTACAGGAAGTTTACCTACCTGAAGGATATTGGACAAGTCTTTTGCAGACTGCACTGTATAGTTACCCTGAATCTGAGAATCACCAGAAACGATTGGGTTGATTACTCTAGGAGCAGAAACAACCTCATCGTCCAATACGATTGCAATTTCTCTGTTGTTGTCATTAGCAGCTGCAGTAGTCATTCTACCCCAAATCTTAGCGCCCTCGTTGTCCATTCTCAATGATACAACTACTTCACCATTTTGGCTATCCTGACTAGGATTTGCATCTGTTACATGCTCACCTGTTAGTGGTGCGATGTTCTGACCACGAGGCATCTTGATGGCATACAACTCATATTGGTTGTCTCCAATCGCAGCCTGAGATTCTGCATCTAATGAAATAGGATCTTTTGACCACAAGAATTTAACGTCAGAAGGGAAAAGGTTTTTCACCTGTGGCCTTTCCAACATCTCAGTGATCGCGTCCTTTTTATTTTTGCCAGCTATACCCATCACAGACGGAGCAAAAGCATTTGCCTGATTGATCTGAAGCATATCGAACAAAGGTCCCTGGTCAGATGCAAGGTCATTTAGCTTTTGAATAGTATCTAAGGTATAGTTAGAACTGTCAACGTTACCTAGCGAATCGATACCGTAGTTTCTTACAACTTCGAAAGTAGATTCGTTAGTGGTTTCGGTTGCATTTCCTGCTTCAAGTTGTTTCAACTTGTCATTTGCCTGAAGGAAAGCTTCCATGATACCTGCATCAGAAGCGCGGTAAGTATCCCAAAACTCCAACTTTGCAGCAGCTTGTAGGAAGTTACGTGCTCTTTCAGGGTTATCTACACCAGGAAGTTCAACCAAGATTAGGTCTCTTGCTTCATCAAGAGAAACGTTTGGCTGAGTTACACCCAATTTGTCGATACGTTCCTTCAATAGTTTGAAGGTAAGGCTAACGTTTTCATTTGCCTTTGTACGAAGGATGGTACCAACCTGGCCATCAGTAGTTTCCGCATTGATTTCGCTTCTTAGCTTTTCATTCAATACAAAGATATCTGCGAGTTTTTCCCCATCTGCGAGTTTTTGCCATTCTTCTACAAATAGCGTTACGAAATCAGATTGTGAACTAGCCAATCTTTTTTCCGCGTTATCAAGTGCCTGATTGAAAGTTTCATTGTTAGGATCAGAAGCTAGCGCTTTGATGAAATCTTTCAGGTCAACCTGAAGAACGACACTCATACCACCTTTCAAGTCAAGACCCAAAGCCAATTGAGCGGCTTTCAAATCCTGGTAGGTGAATTTTTTGACAAATGGGATTTCGAAAACTGTCTCCGTGGACACTGAATCCAAATACTCCGCACGGTAAACTTTCTCCATTGCGGGGTCTCCAGCAGATTTGTTTGCAGCAAATGTATCTGCATCATTCTCAACACGGTTTGTTGGGAAAATCAGCACAAACTGATACAAGCAAACCAGGGCTAGAATCACAAGGAAAAACTTTACAACTCCTTTACTTTGCATTGTTTAAAAATTTATAAATTTCAGATGTGTTAGAAAAAATCGTGCAAATATACGGCATTTACTTAATTTTTCAGTTTTTGTTGCAAACACAGCATTTTTTCTAACTTTGTTTTGTATGCGAAAGCACACAATAATCAATTTTTAAACCAAAAAACTCAAACTATGGGACTTTTTTCATTTCTCAAGAATGCAGGTGCCAAGCTTTTTGGCAAAGACGATGCGCCAAAAGAAAAATCTGCAGTGGACCAAATGGCTGACGAAGTAGCCAGAAAACAAAAAGAATCTCTATTGAAAAGTCTTGCGGAAGGACTAGGCATTGAAGTAGAAAATTTATCAGTTAGTTATGATGGTGACACTGTAACCGTTTGGGGGCAGGTAGAGTCTCAGGCT
>JAGQWW010000166.1 GCA_020436955.1 Saprospiraceae bacterium
GGTTCCACCAATTCTCTCTGTTCAAATCCATCTGTTGCCAAAATGGCTACTCTTTTTCCTTGCAACTTCATATCGTTCTATAAATTTTGAGGTTAAAAAATTATTAGTCTTTGGGCTTTGGGTTTTAGTCTTTGGTTTTCTTTCAGGTTGATTATCAGGTGTTTGTGTAATTGTAACGAGGATTGGTGGGAGGATGTTCAGAGGGAAGTAGGGGAATGGGTGAATAGGGGATTAGGTGAATGGGTAGGCTGGGTATGTGAGGAATAAAAATTTTTGGAAAGTGGTTATTTATGTGGTATGCCTGGTGGTCACCCCCCCGAGTCCCCCCTCAAGGGGGGCTGGTAAATTGCTGAAGCAATTACCTTGTCAATTTTGACTACTATTTGTTGAAGATTTAATTTTTCTAAAATAATTATGGAGGATTTTATCATAAAGTTTGCTTCAGCAAACGAATAGCCCCCCTTGAGGGGGGACTCGGGGGGGTGACCACCAGGTGCATCGCAATAATCTTATTCCCCACCCTACACTACAACCCACTCAAAAAGGCCACCATCTCTTTTTCCAAATCTATTGCTGGAAACATATCTGCTCTCAGGCCGGGGCGTTGTAATGCTTTTTCGATTCCTTCAGCCAGGTTGAATTCATCCTGGTTCTGACTTGCAAATAATCCTCTTTCGTCTAGTTTTTCAGCCAGATACACTTGTTCTGTTTGTCCGGGAGTAGGTACCAAAAGGGCGGGTTTGCCTAGCTGTACCAGATCTAAAATGGTTGAGTATCCGGACCTTGAAACGAGTACATCTGCAGATAAGATGGCTTCATTCAAAGCCTTGGAAGTGAGGAAAGCAACAGCTTCGACATTACTGGTCAAATTGACAAATTCCCATTGGTCAGGAAGGCCTCGAACCACCAAAACACGTTTGTCCATTTTGATGGATTGAGCGAATATCTTGTGTTCGAATTCTGAGCGTTTGGGTTCCGGTCCCGATACCACCGCGATGATGTCGAAGCTCTTTTCAAGGTTTCCTCCATGCATTCTGGTCAAGGCACCCAGATATCTTTTCTTTTTAAAATTGGCAGGGAAGGATAATTTTCCGGCAAGGTTATCTTCTCCCGGGAAATCTGGAATCCATACTTCATCAAACTTTTTGATGAGTTGGTGATTGGCAAGATTAACCGGAGCCTCGAAGGCCTTCATGGGTGAAATTAGATTTACCTGATGCGTAATGAAAACAGATGGAACGTCTTTGGCATAACAACCAAATCGATTATCAGAGATGATAGCATCAATTTTCTCTTTTGCCAGGATGTCTTGCACCGCTTTTTGTTCTTTGGCGATGGCTGCCAGGACTTTTGCACCTTGCCGTAGCATGGTCCAACCAAAATTGTTGCCTTTGTAATTTACATTATACCCAGGCAATTCATAAGCCTTGAGATGCGGGAACTCCTTGGTTAAAAGCTGATAGGGGCCTCCATCAGTTGCAATGATGACCTCTACGTTTAGTTTTAACAAGGTTCTGATAATAGGGATGCAACGAGTGGCATGCCCTAAACCCCAATTTAATGGAGTAATTAAGATGCGTTTTGCAGGATTGCTCACGATTAGTATTGGCTATTTAATAAATAATCAATGGTCAGGTTAATAGCCTTTTACACTCTGGTAATTGATGCTCCAATTGCATTCAATCTACCGTCAATGTTTTGATATCCACGGTCAATTTGGTGAATGTTATGGATGGTGCTTTTGCCATTGGCTGATAAAGCGGCCATCAAAAGTGCCACACCGGCACGAATATCCGGTGAAGTCATTTCTATACCTCTTAATTGGAATTTACGATTAAGTCCTATTACTGTAGCGCGGTGCGGGTCACATAAAATAATCTGTGCACCCATATCAATTAACTTATCAACAAAGAAAAGTCGACTTTCAAACATCTTTTGGTGGATGAGTACTGAACCTTTTGCCTGTGTTGCCATCACCAGGATAATACTCATCAAGTCGGGTGTAAATCCTGGCCAGGGTGCATCATAAATGGTCAAAATAGAGCCATCAATAAAGGTGTGAATTTCCATCTCGTCTTGAGCCGGCACATAAATATCGTCACCTCTAAACTCCATCTGAACACCCATTTTTTGAAAAATGGATGGAATATTTCCTAATTCAGGAATCTGGCAATCTTTTATGGTGATTTCCGATTGGGTCATAGCTGCCAAACCGATAAAACTTCCAATTTCAATCATATCAGGCAACAAACGGTGCTCTGTACCACCCAGGCGATCCACTCCTTTAATGGTTAATAAATTGGAACCTATGCCTTCAATATTGGCACCCATACGGACCAGCATTTTGCACAATTGCTGTACATATGGTTCACAAGCGGCATTATAAATAGTAGTAGTGCCCTCGGCCAAAACAGCGCCCATGACAACGTTTGCAGTACCGGTAACCGATATTTCATCCATAAGGATATGGCCACCTTTTAGTTTATCAGCTTCAACATAAAAAAGACCTCTCCCTTCATCATATTTAAATTCAGCCCCCAATTTTTCAAATCCGAGAAAATGGGTGTCCAACCTTCTGCGTCCGATTTTATCTCCACCAGGTTTTGGAAGATATGCTTTTCCAAAACGCGCCAAGAGTGGACCAATCAGCATAACAGATCCTCTAATCCTTTTTGCTTTAGCATTGAATTCAGGACTATTGAGGTATTCCAAATCAATATCAGAGGCTTCAAAGGTGTAAGTATCATCTGCCAACTGTTGGACTTTTACTCCAAGTCCTTCCACCAATCCAATCAGCATATTGACATCCAGGATATTGGGAATATTTGAAATGGTAATTTCTTCAGCACTAAGCAATACAGCACTGATAATCTGCAACGCCTCATTTTTGGCACCTTGTGGTACCAGGTCTCCTTTCAGCCTTTTTCCGCCTATTACCTCAAATGTATCTGGATGCATAACTTATTCTTGATTTTGTGGTTTATTGTAAAAATGAGTCTCATCTCATTCCGATGCGAATATAAAAAGTTCATCGGGCTTCTAATTCCAAACGAAGGTTAGCTTTGCATTAATTTGAAAATAGACTTTTAACTGAAAACCATGAAGGTACATATATTGACCATTGGTGATGAAATATTAATTGGTCAAACCGTGGATACGAATTCAGCCTGGATGGGCGAGCAATTGAATCTAATAGGGGCAGAGGTGGTCGAAATCACATCTGTTAGGGATACCGAAAAAGCTATTCTAGGCGGCTTATCTCATGCAAAAGAAAATGCTGATGTAGTGCTAATTACAGGTGGGCTGGGGCCAACCAAGGATGATATTACTAAAAAGGTGGTTGCAAATTACTTTGGAGTAAACCTTCGATTTGATGAGCCTACTTATGAAAGGATCCAACGGATTTTTGAAAGAATGGGGCGGAAGACGACGGAAAATCACCGGTCCCAATGTATGGTGCCGGAGAATGCAACTTTGCTGCCTAATAAAATGGGAACCGCACCCGGCATGTGGTTTGAAGAAAATGGGAAAGTATTTGTGTCTATGCCCGGTGTTCCATACGAGATGAAGTATCTGATGGAAAATGAGGTGATTCCAAGGTTAAAGGACCAATTTCCTGCATTTCCGATTATTCATAAAACCATTTTAACAGCAGGAGTTGGTGAAACTTTTTTGGCGGAATTGGTCAAGGATTTTGAAGCTGACTTACCTGAAAATATGAGCCTTGCTTATTTACCTAGCCTGGGAGAAGTCAGATTACGATTAACCGGAAGAGGTGGAGATGCAAAGGACCTGGAAGCAGAATTAGAAGTAAAATCCAGGGAATTGTATGAATTGGTGAAACCGCATGTGTTTGGATGGGGAAAAGCAAAATTGGCTGAAGCGCTTGGAGCGATATGTAGAGAAAAGAAACTTATGATTGGAACTGCAGAAAGTTGTACAGGGGGGAATGTAGGCCATGAAATTACTTTAATTCCAGGCTCTTCGGAATATTTCAATGGAGGTGTAATTTCCTATAGTTATGAACTAAAGACCAGGTTGTTGGGCGTGAGGGAAAGTACCTTAAGTATGTACGGGGCAGTGAGTGAAGAGACCGTACAAGAGATGGCAATCGGTGCATTACAAGCTCTAGAGGTAGATGTTGCAGTAGCTATTTCCGGTATTGCAGGCCCGGGAGGTGGGACGGACGAAAAGCCGGTCGGTACGGTGTGGTTTGCAGTTGCCAACAAAAACAATATAAAAACCTACAAATTACAATTGGGAAAAGATAGAGATAAAAACATTGCTTTTAGTACCAATTATGCTATGTTTATTCTATATAAATTCATTCAAAATAACTACTAACTATTTGAATGTAAAGCATTTGCTGGTTTTGGTACAATTTTTTGATTATTTTTGCAGCGCTTATTTTAAATATTAATGAAATATAACCCCTTTCCAATGAATACTTTAAAACAAATTAGGTTTGTTGT
Source organism: Saprospiraceae bacterium (assembly GCA_020436955.1). Classification (GTDB taxonomy): domain Bacteria; phylum Bacteroidota; class Bacteroidia; order Chitinophagales; family Saprospiraceae; genus JAGQWW01. The sequence goes on from JAGQWW010000166.1 coordinate 4,473, forward strand.
AGGCTTGTTGTTAGTTCCTTTTTTAGGATTTTCTCAAGTAGGAGTTACTTCACAAGGTCTAAGTATAACGGTTCCAGCCAACATTCATACTAATGAGACATTTTTAGTCACATATAATGTTTATCATAATTTTTCAACAAACGTAACATTTACAATAACTAATGGGTGCAATCAATGTAGCCCAATCGCAGGTAGTTGTACGATCCTAAATCTTGCTCCGTCAACGCATGGAACTTGTACAGTTGAATACACTGTTAATGATGTACCTGGTGCAAATGTTACATTTACAGCAACTGCATCATTTACAAATCCTGACGTGCTTCCTCCTTTCAATTTAGGGACTTTTACCGCATCAAATGAAGTAAGGACGGCTCTTCCTGTCGAGTTGATTTATTTTACCGCATCCAAAGAAGAAAATGTGATAAAACTTGATTGGTTGACTGCTTCTGAAATAGATAATGAAGGCTTTTTGGTTGAAAAAAGCCAAGACGGTTCTAAATTCACCGAAATCGGCAAAGTAAACGGCGCTGGTACCACTTTCGAACAGCAGACCTACACCTTTATCGATGAAGACCCTGGAAAAGGAATTGCATATTACCGTTTAAAGCAGATGGACTTTGATGGTAGCTATGAATACAGTGAAGTGGTAAGCGTAGCACTTGATGCCAACAATGACCAACCGGTTGTTTACCCTAATCCGGTTAATGGAATGGCTACTTTGAAATTTACAGAGGAGCCTAAAGGTCCTGTTGCTGTAAAAATATTCAATACAGTAGGTGTGGAAATGAATCGTTTTGAGATAGATGAAATAGATGGAAAAGAGTGGTCTTTTGATGTTTCAGACCTTGCTGTAGGAACCTATTTTATCCAAATCGAAAATGGCAGCAATACTTCGTCTATGTTGTTGAAAAAGCTGTAAATAGCTGTTCAAATTACGATTATTTTTAATCTGAATAGATTTTTTACAAAAAATCCAAGCCTTTAACAATTTTGTTAAATGCCTATAAATGGAAGGGTTTCCAAACATTATTTCCCCATACAGGAAATAATGTTTGGAAACCCTTTTTGCATTTTATTAAAGACAAAATTTTATTGTAAAATCAACTTAGTGTGCTTTGCACAATTTTTACTCCTTTTTCCCTCCCCCCTTTCGCTTATACCTGAATATGGTTAATTTTACAGCAGGATTTTAACAATGGCTCTTACATACTCAAACAATTAGTTACAATGCGGAACTACATTGCTCTTATTATTTTTTTTCTAATATCCTTCGTTGGATTTTCACAAGATGGAACTTTACCAATAAGTACCCCAGCTAACAATTCTAGTTTAAATGGTTTGCAAACAGTTACAGTTACCTATTCAGTAACACGAAATATGTCTTTTAATGGAAACAAAGATTTTCGAGTAACAGCTGATTGCGCAATGTGCACATCTGGAGATGGTAGTACTTGTATTGCACCAACATCAAATGGTGCCCCAACTGGTACCTGTACAATTGAACTTACCTTTCCAAACATTTCTGGATCCTTGAGTGTGGGGGGGTGAAGCAGTACTTGTCAAAATGAATGGTGATCCTGATGGCGCACCTTTCCAAATGTCACCATATTTTACATATAATCTTTCCCTTCAAGTCGAACTAACCTCAAAAAAAAAAAAAAAAGTAGAAATCTAATAATATTTGAAAACAATAGCATACTTCCTTGATGTCATTCGTT
>JAGQWW010000167.1 GCA_020436955.1 Saprospiraceae bacterium
GCTCAGATTTACGCAGAAGGTACTGCTGACAATCCAATTATCTTCACTGCTGAAGTGGATGATACAAATGATGCTAACGATATGTTCCCTGAAGACCGTGGTCTATGGGGTGGTTTGATTATCCTTGGTAATGGTATCCTTGGTGACAACACTTCTGAGGTTGGTGTGGAAGGTATTCCTGCCGGTGAAACAAGAGCATTGTACGGTGGAAATGACGACACTGATAACTCTGGTGTTTTGAGATATGTTTCTATCCGTCACGGTGGTGCTGAACTTTCTCCTGGTGATGAAATCAATGGTTTGACTCTAGGTGGTGTAGGTTCTGGTACTGTATTCGAATACATTGAAATCTTTGCTAACAGCGACGACGGAATCGAATTCTTCGGTGGTCAGCCTTCTATCAAATGGGCTTGTGTTTCTTTCTGTGGTGATGATTCTTACGATTGGGATACAGGATTCCGTGGAAAAGGTCAGTTCTGGTTCTCTTTGCAAGGTGCAGATGACGGAGACAACGGTGCTGAAATGGATGGTGCTAAGCCAGACGATAATGCACGTTTCGCACAACCAACAATCTACAATGCTACCTACATCGGTTCTGGTATCGGTGCTGCTGCTAAAAATGAGCATGCACTATTGTTCAGAGACGGTACAGGAGGATATTACAATAACTCAATCTTCACTTCTTTCGTAGGAAAAGCTATCCAGGTTGAAGACCTTGCAACAGGTTTGGACAGCCGTCAGCGCCTTGAAAATGGTGAATTGGCATTGAATAATAACATCTGGTGGGAATTTGGTGCAGGTACTAGCTTAACTGACATCATCAATCCTACTACTGCTGGTGGAGACGTAAGCTGGTTGATTAGCCACTTGGGCAACAACGGTAATACTTTGGAAGATCCACAATTAGGAGGAATTTCAAGGGATACTGACGAATCTTTGGACCCACGTCCAGCTTCAAACGGTCCTGCTTTCAACGCTTTGAATTCTTATGATGACGCTTGGTTCACTCCAGTTTATTACAAAGGAGCTTTCTGTAGCCAGGGTGTATGGATCAAAGGTTGGACTGCAATTTCTGAGTATGGTATCCTTGATAGCGCAGTTCCTGCTGCTCCAGGTGCTTGCCAAACAACCAGCACTGATGACTTCTTCAAAGAAAGCAACGGTTTCATTCTTGCACAGAATGCACCAAACCCGGCTGTTAATCAGACAACTATCAGCTTCTCTACTCCTTCAACAGCTAATGTAAGCCTTGTAGTAATGAATGCTTATGGTCAGGTAGTGAAGACAGTTTTGGATAATACCAAATTGACTGCAGGTGATTACAATGAAGTTGTTAACACAACTGACATGCCTGCTGGTATTTACTTCTACTCTTTAAGAGCAGAAAACGTAGTATTGACTAAATCATTTATGATTCAGAAATAAACCAAATGAATTATCCGGTCCCGTTTAGCGGGGCCGGATTTTTTTAAAAAGATTGATTTTAAACCATTTTTAGATTTAACACTAAACCACATGCAAAAGCAGATTTTCTCACTTCTGTTGCTTGTTTTCTTTTCAGGCATCTTATTCGCCCAGGGTACTGTGAGAGGTACCGTTTCTGATGAAAATTCCGGCGAACCATTAATGTTTTGTAACGTCGTTTTAAAAGGTTCTGAACCAATTGTAGGTGTACAGACTGACCTTGATGGCGCTTACGACTTTTCTCTTCCTGCAGGTACTCATACATTGGAGGTAACCTATGTAGGATATTCTACTAAAACCATCACTGATGTTGTCGTAAAAGATGGAGAAGTAACTATCATTGACTTTTTGATGTCAAATTCCAGCGAAGTATTGGAAGAGGTAGTAATTTCTGCAACGAGAATCGACCGTACTGAAAATGCCTTGCTTGCATTACAGCGCAAAGCTTCAACTATCCAGGATGGTATTTCTTCACAAGAAATCAGCCGTTACGGTGCCAGCAATGCTGCTGAATCCATGAAAAAGGTTACCGGAGCTTCAGTAGTGGACGGTAAATACATCTTCGTTCGTGGATTGGGAGACCGTTATTCTTCAGCTCAATTGAATGGAATGACCCTTCCAAGTACTGATCCTTATAGAAACAGTACTTCTTTAGACATTATTCCTGCTAAGTTGTTGGACAACTTAATTGCATCTAAAACTTTTACACCTGACCAGCCAGGTAACTTTACAGGCGGTAATGTGAATATGCAGACCAAATCTTTCCCAGAGAGATTCACCGTTTCAGCTTCTGTTTCTACCAGCTACAATGACCGTGTTTCTTTCAATGACAATTTCCTTTCTTACGATGGTGGAAAGACAGATTGGTTAGGTTACGATGATGGCAACCGCCAACTTCCTGAAATTTTGGATAATCCTGAAATTCGTGCAGAGTTAGTACCAAGTTTGGCAATCAAAGCCAGAAGAGATGGTGACCTGGCTCAAATCATGGACCAGACGTCCAAATCTATCAACAATCAAATGGCACCAACCACTATTTCAGGTGGTATGAATCATGCCGTAAATTTTGCTATTGGAAACCAATTTTCACTATTCAATAACCCATTGGGAGTATTGGCCGGTGTTAACTACAGAAGATCTTACAGCCATTATGAAAATGGTCTTTTTAGAAATTATGACACGCCTCAAAAAGATGCAGTAGCATTGAATAATGAGGTAGATCTTAGCGATACCCGTTCAGTTGACAATCCTCAGATTGGTGGATTGGTTAACCTTTCTTATAAATTTTCAGGATCTCAAAAAATCAATTTCAACGTCCTTTACAACCATGACGGTGAGAAATCAGCAAGATACCTGACTGGTTCATATCCGGCTATCCTTTCCGGTGGTGAATTTGAATCTCGTTCTATCGGATTCAAAGAAAGAGAGTTGATGTCTTACCAGTTATCAGGGGAACACCTACTTTCTAAAAACGGCCTTAAAATGGAGTGGGGTGGAAGTATCGTAAACTCTTCTCAGAATGAGCCAGATTTGAGATTCTTTGCGAACAGTATCCTTTACCAGGGTACCGGAACAGAGGATCCAAAATATGTTCTTTCTCCTTCAGAATATGACTTGCCATACCACTTCTTCCGTGAATTGGATGATAAGCAATACTTGGGTAAGGTAGACTTTACCATTCCATTTTTGGATGCTGATAACAAAGGCAATCATATCAAATTTGGATTCCAGTACCAGGAGAAAAATCGTGACTTTACAGAAGATAGATTCCAATACCAGGTTTCTGCAAGACAAACACAGGATTATGCGGGTGACCCGGTTGCTTTCTTTGACGAAACCAATACCGGTATCGTAGGTTACGATTCAACCAGAAATCAATATGAATTAGGTCTTTTCTTGACAGATGAGACAGTAGCAACCAACACCTACAGCGGTTTTGAAAAAGTGACTGCTGGTTATGGTATGGTTACCTATGACTTTGGTAAGTTGAAGGCCATCGCAGGTGTACGTATGGAAATGACAGACATGGAAGTTGCTACCATCGATACTACCAAAGAAATTGGTATGATTGACGCAACTGACTTCTTGCCATCTATTAACTTGATTTACCGCCTCAATGAAAACATGAACCTGAGAGGTTCTTATACCCATACTTTGGCCAGACCAAATATGAGAGAGATGGCACCGTTCTCATCTTTCGAATTTATCGGTGACTTTATCTACACTGGTAATCCTGGTTTGAAACGTACATTGGTTCAAAACTATGACCTACGTTGGGAAATGTTCCCAAATCCGGGTGAATTGTTGGCAGTAAGTGCTTATTACAAGCGTTTCCAGGATCCAATCAGTACTGCATTCCTTGTTTTGAATGCAAACAACAACGAAATTCAATTCCAAAATTTGGATGATGCGTATGTGTATGGAGCTGAGTTTGAACTTCGTAAATCACTTGGTTTTATTAGCAATGCACTAAGAGATTTCAAATTCACTTCTAACTTCTCTTATATTTTCTCTGAAGCACCAATCCCGGTTGAAGAGCAGGAAATCATCGAGGAGCAGAACCCTTCAAAAGGTACTACCCGTCCGTTCTTTGGCCAGTCTCCATTCCTTTTCAATGCAGCATTAAACTATATGAACAATGAAATTGGTTTGGATGCAACGGTTTCCTACAACTTGTTTGGAGCAAGATTGGATGCACTAGGATTTGGTGCAAGACCTGACATTTATGAAAGACCACGTCCATCTTTGGACTTCATCGTGAAAAAGTCAGTTGGAGAACGTGTTAATATCAAATTGACCCTAGCTAACTTATTGGATCCATTGTACAAGCGTTCATTGGAGCATGAGGGTACAGAATATACAATTACAGAATACCATAGAGGTAGATCCTACGGTATTACTTTGTCATATGACTTGTAAGAATTAATGGTTTAGGTTAAATCAACCTTTTTTCACCCCGGGAAATGTTTTCCCGGGGTTTTTTTGTGTTGTTTGGCGCGTAAAATAAAAGCCTGACAAACGAGTTTTTATTTTATTTGCAGTCCAAACCAAACTATGCTATACATGAAACAAGTTATTGTATCCATTTTTACACTACTTACTGTTACACTTTTTGCACAGCCTGACCGCTGGCAACAGAGGGCTTATTATCAAATGGACATTGATTTTGATGTCAAGAACAATCAATTTGATGGTACACAAAAGCTCGTTTATCAAAATAATTCTCCGGACACCTTATTCAAGGTGTTTTACCATTTATATTTCAATGCATTCCAACCCAACAGCATGATGGATGTGCGCAGTCGCACCCTGGAAGATCCTGACAGAAGGGTAGGAGACAGAATCCTCAACCTAAAACAAGATGAAATTGGCTTTCAAAAGGTATTATCCTTGCACCAGGATGGAGATGCGGTTTCTTATGTGACCCAGGGAACAATTTTGGAAGTAGATTTGGCGCACCCGATATTACCACATAGCTCTTCTGTTTTTGATATGACTTTCAAGGGCCAGGTTCCTTTACAGATCCGAAGAAGTGGTCGGGACAATGAGGAAGGTATACGACTGTCTATGGCGCAGTGGTATCCAAAAATGTCAGAATATGATTACCAGGGCTGGCACGCCAATCCTTATATTGGAAGAGAATTTTATGGCATTTGGGGCGATTTTGACGTGACCATACATATCGATAAAGATTACATTTTGGCCGGGACCGGTTATGTTATGAATGCTGATGTGGTCGGATACGGATATGAAAAAGAAGGCCAAAAAGTTACAAAGCCAAAAGGGGATAAATTGACCTGGCATTTCTTTGCACCTAATGTGCATGATTTCGTGTGGGCAGCTGACCCTGATTATACTCATGACAAATTAGAAAGAGCGGATGGTCTAACTATTCATTTCTTTTACCAGAAAAACGAAAATACCGAAGATTCCTGGAGTCGTTTTCCACCTATCGCTGATGCTGCTTTTGACTACATCAACCAACATTTTGGACCTTATCCTTATAAACAATATAGTTTTATCCAGGGAGGTGACGGTGGAATGGAATACCCTATGGCAACCCTGTTGACTGGGCACCGCTCACTTGGGAGTCTGGTAGGAACTGGTATCCATGAATTGATGCACTCCTGGTATCAGGGACTGATGGGCACCAATGAAGCATTGTATGCATGGATGGACGAAGGATTTACCAATTGGACAGAAGGAGAAACCCTGAATGAGTTGAAAAGAAAAGGAATTATGCCCGGAACTCCGGTTGAAAATCCTCACCTACAAACCATTAAGGGCTACCGTAATTTTATGATGAGTGGGAAAAATGAGGCTTTGTCCATTCACGCGGATCATTTCTCAACTTCCTACGCATACTGGTTAACTGCATACACAGGTGGTGAGACTTTTTTAGAGCAGTTACGCTACATTATGGGAGAAGAAGCACATGCTAAAGGTATGCTTGATTATTATTGGACCTGGCGCTTTAAACACCCTAATTCGAACGACTTTATTCGAGTGATGGAAAAAGCATCGGGCCTGGAATTGGATTGGTTTAAAGAATACTTCATTTATACGACTCATACCATAGATTATGGCGTAAAATCAGTAGAAGCTTCCGGAAACAGCACCAAAATCACTTTGGAAAAAATAGGAAAGTTTCCAATGCCACTAGATGTTTTGGTAACCTATGAAAATGGCACATCCGAAATGTTTAATATTCCT
>JAGQWW010000168.1 GCA_020436955.1 Saprospiraceae bacterium
GGTTCTGCTTTCCGTTGCCACTACCTGGGCTTCATTCGAATAATATCCTTTCATCATCTTGCCAAATTCCTTCAGTGCAGTGCGTAATCTCCCTGCAATAGGACCAGGCAAAATATCATGTACCGGTGCTGAATAGACACCGGGTATATAAGAAGTCGCCGGCACACTGGCCGATACTTTTCCTTTTACAAAATCGGGTACACGCTGCGCAGGTGCTTTCTGACTCCCGTCTCCGGCTGCAAAAACTGCCTGTTCTACACTTTTTTGAAATTCTAAACCGGCAAAAAGGCCATGTTCTTTAAAAGGTTCCAGGTCTTCGGGTTCCACTGCTACAACAAGACCTGAATTGGCAAATGGGGAATCCCTTCGTGACATAGACATACCATTGACTACAATTTCTCCCGGTGCAGTAGCAGCAGGTACGATCAGGCCTCCGGGACACATACAAAATGAAAACACCCCGCGACCTTCTACCTGACATGCCAATCGGTAACTCGCAGCAGGCAATTGCTCGGCTCGCGGAGACTGGTTGTATTGAATTTTATCAATCAAAGGTTGCGGATGCTCGATTCTTACTCCCAGGGCAAAGGGTTTCACTTCCATTTCGATGCCCCTTTTATGGAGCAGATAATAGATATCGCGTGCTGAATGTCCTGTTGCTAAAATAACGGCATCTCCTTTATGTTCATCCTTCCCATTTACGACCACACCTTCGATTTTCCCGTCTTTCAAAAGGAAGTCTGTAACTCTGGAGTTGAAGTGCACTTCACCACCAAAAGACTCAATGCTCTCTCGAATGTTTTGAACAATCTTTGGCAGTTTATTTGAACCAATATGGGGATGAGCATCTACCATGATGTCCGGATCGGCGCCATGTTCTACCAACAACTTTAGCGCTTTATAGATGGAACCTCGTTTGTGTGAACGTGTATACAACTTCCCATCTGAATAAGTGCCGGCTCCACCTTCTCCAAAACAATAATTTGAATCGGGGTCTACAATGCCAAATTGCTGTATTGCTCTAAGGTCCCTTCTACGGCTGCGTGCATCTTTTCCTCGGTCAAAAACAATGGGTTTGATACCTAGCTCAATGAGTTCGAGTGCCGCAAAATAACCGGCAGGACCTGCTCCGATGACCAGGCAGGTTTTTTCAGCAGAGACTTTTTGTAAAGTGGAAAGTAGGGTAGGCTCTTCCAGAAAAGGTTCTTTGATGTAAACCTCTACCTGAACACGAAACAGGGGGCGTCGGCCTCTTGCGTCCAGACTTCTTTTTACAATTTGCACATGCGTAACATCATGTGCAGGCACCTTAGCTTGTTGGATGGCGCGCTCACGGATGAGTTCCGTGTCCTCAATTTCATGAGGGAGAAATTTCAATTCGATCTTCCGGACCATATTTATTGGTCTAAGAATTAATAAATATTTACGCGACAAAAGTCGGAAATCCTTTTGGCAAATTTAAATATTCGAACTTTTCGCTGCTCTTTTCTATTATTTTTATGTTAATACGTCTGGTTAAGATTACTTTCGAACCTTCCATCCGTCTAATCCATATACCAAATAAATATTCATATGAAAAAGCTGATATTCCTTTTACCCATGGTCCTTTTACTTTCTTCTTGTGACCAGGCAACTTTACAAAGAACCCTTGAAACTGTATTAAATGATGGCAGTAGCCTAAGCGATAGCCAGATTTCATCCGGATTAAAAGAAGCGCTTACTGTCGGTATTGGGAAAGGTGTAACCGTTCTGTCAGCTAAAGACGGTTATTTCAAAAGTCAGTACAAAATCTTGTTGCCACCGGAAGCAAGGAAGGTGACTGATAAGTTGAAAAATGTTCCGGGCTTTGCGCAGGTAGAAGACATTATTTTGGAAAAAATCAATCGTGGGGCAGAAGATGCAGCGACCCGTGCAAAACCAATTTTTGTGGATGCTATCCGGTCTATGACATTTACGGATGCGCGAAATATCCTGTTTGGAAGTGATAATGCTGCTACGCAATTTCTAAACAAGGCTACCTACAATAAGTTGTACCAGGAATTTAATCCTGTAATTGTTAGCTCTCTTGATAAATTTCAAGCCAGGAAATATTGGTCCGATGCAGTGAATACCTACAACAAAATTCCATTTGTAGAAAAAGCCAATCCTGATTTGGATGATTATGTAACTACAGAAGCTTTGGGTGGCTTATTTTCTATGGTGGAAAAAGAAGAAATTAATATTCGAAATAATATACAAGCAAGAACCACCGACATTTTAAAAAGGGTATTTGCTGCGCAGGATAATCGTTAAGATTGCTCCAAAAGGGTTTCCAGAAAAGTTATCCATTTGTTGACTCGATTTTGAATTGAGGATTTCTGGAAAGGAGTGCCATCATTGAGCTTTTCTGGAAGCCCAAAATCCTGCTCGAACACAGTTTCGAGGTATTTTATCATACCAAAATATGGATAGTCTCTTATGATCCCCCCTTTCCCGGCAAAGGAGAAGTCAGGTGCTAATCGCAGCATCGTATAGATTTTTCGAAGTTCCGGGTTGCCTTTTGTGTCTTCCAGCTGTATTCCAATTTTTTGGAAAGCCTTGACATAAACGTCCCGTTTGGATAAAGCATGTAAGTTGTTTGCCAGGGTGTATCTTAGGGTATCATCAGTCAAGTCTCCAGTAGGTAATCCAAAATCTCGTTGAATAAAATTGGGTAACGGAAAGATTTGCTGTTGAAGGTATTTACTTCCATGTAATAGTACCGATGGAATTTCATCCCAGGTGACAGAGGCAAGGATATGTTCCTTGAGTCTGTGTTTTATTAGGGGAGTGTTTTGCATGGATTCAACCCGTTCCAATTGATCAAGTACCGGTTTTTCACCATTTTCCAGCCAAAAGATCAGCCAATTTAGCTTTTGCTCCTCGGCTTCTGTTATGAAGGATACCTGGTCCAAATAGGAAATGAAAAGTTCTTTAAGTATTAATTTTTGGTCCGGTAAAAGGAAGTTTTTGAAATTGGCTTTCAACAATTGCTCACTAAAAAATATGACCTTTTCTTCTGTCCCATAATCGCTCAATTGCTGTTGCATGAAAGAAAAAAGTGCAGAAGTCGCTTCTTTTTCAAAATGGTCCGGAAGGTTGTCCAGCGCATACAAATCGAAATCAAGATCCTCAAAAAATGAAAGGTCTTCAGCTTTTAATTGTTGTTCAAAATGGAGCCGATAAAGTAATCGCACCATCTTTTGCTGGCTGATAATCCTAAGAATTGCTTCTTTTTTATCGGATTGAAAATAGGGGCTATTGACCAGCCATTGTATTTCATTTTCCGGTATGGTTGCAAGCGTTTGGACTCGTTCAAGTTTGTCTTTCCAAATTTGGCAACCCAATTTTTCAGTATCACTTTTCGCCTCTTTCCACCGCTGTATCCAGACCTTACGTTGGTTTTTTAAAGAACCAGATGCTTTCCAGGTATAAAAATTTTCGAGGCAGACGAGGGTCCAGGGGATTTCTATTTTTTCTTTCAACAAGGTGAAGAGGAATGGGATGCTCTCCTCAGTCATATGGGTTGTGAAATAAACCTTTAAAGCGTCTCTATCCTGAGGAGGAATTTTTAAAAAGGAGTGAAAAAAGTCCGGCAGATAAATAGAGGCGATAGGTGGAAGGCTACTAATCTCGACCTGGCTGAGCAATTCAACCTCCTGGAATACCTTTTCAGGTTCAAATTGAATTTGTAAGCCCAACTTATTGTGTAAAAAATCCTGACGAACTTCCGAAGAAAATCTATTGGCATCCAATTGAAGGAAACTATTTAACCCGGTTTTTTGCAGGAATATATTGCTTTCATAATCCTGGTAACTTGCCAGTATTTTAGCTTTTTTAAAAAACAAATCGGCTCTTTTTTCATTTTCCCAAAAGAAAGCCAATTTTTGATCGTAGCAATGCCTGATGATGTGGTAGCAGGACAGATTAATATCATCCCTGTTGCTGTGACAAAGCGCCCAAATCTCCATTCCGGTAAGAGCTTCGGGAGGCATAAGTGAGATAATTTGATTTTCCAGGTCAAACAAGACACCATCTGAAGGGGCATTCAATAAATCGGCTAAAAGTCCTTGAAGGATTTGATTTTCCTCAAAGGCTTGAAGTCCTTCGGGATCAGCCAAAGCCAGTTGATGGGATATTTTTAAAAGGCCATATCTCCAGGGAGGAAGGTTGGCATTGATAACAGGTGTTTTGTCGCGGTATACTTCAATCAATTGATTGACCAATCCTTCAGGTCCCTGCAATATTTTATACCATGCATCCAAGGCAATGCTATCGTTTACGGAACTCAGTTGGTCAAAATGTGCAGCATATTTTGAACGATCCTTTTCAATAATACTATTATGTTCAAAATAAAGCGTCGAGGGGTTCCAAGTGAAATTTTGATATTCCGACGCCCAAAAAATCAAAAATCGACGTAAGGTTGGGAGCGATTGTAAATCCTTGTATTGGATGGTTCGGAGGGCATTGGAATCGATAAGCAAATCCACTTGGGTTAATCTCTGAATGGAATTGAACCATTCTGTCCTGCTATAAATTCCATTTCCCTGGTCCAAGCGACTTTGGTATAATTTCCCTGCCAGAAAAAATAACAAAATTGGGTCTCTGGATGCTTTCAACTCTTTCCATGCATTTTGGAAAATCCAGGGTGGACAATCGGGATTAGAAATAATTTTGCCAAGGAAATAATTTCTGTTTGGAAAATGATTGGGTGAAAAATCGATGTAGTCCGAATAGCCGGATGTTATCATCCTGTTGAGGCTGCCCAGTGTATCTTTTAGATGTGCATAAGCTTGGACCATGGGTTCCTTCTTGCCAAAATGTTGTGGGAATACATGATTGGTTAATCGCGCCAATAGCGTATAAGCAAGTTTTGCTTCCAATTGATTGGTGGATGTCCATTGTAGCAACAGATTAAAGTCTTCTTCATCGGCAAACCAGGTGGCCCACTCCCCATAAAGTGCTACGATAGCCGGCGAAGGATTTTCCAGCTCAAGCAGATGATTTCTAATAATCTGCTTGATAGGGAGCAATTGATCAGGTGCAGGATGAGTCCTGGTATCCGTGATGATTTCACTTAGAAATTGCTTGAAGGAGATTTCCCCTTTTTCCAGTCTTGCAAGTTCTACCCACCAATCCTTTTTGTTTAGATGGGATCGGTTTTCCTTTTTTAAAAATAAATCGGAGTTCCAATCTTCAACCGGATTTATGTAAAAGGCACTGAGTAAGGGGGAGAAATGAATCTGATCGAAGTGGTCGAAATAGAAATTGACAAAATTTGCTTTAGATAGGGTACTATCTATCAAAAGCATTTCTTTTTCAAAAAAGCTATATCGTTCCAACAGGTACAAAGCGTAGGAACGCTTTTCAGCATCATCTAATAAAATACCAAGGTCTCTGAGCGCCCTTTTTTGTCCTTGTTGAAGTTGTATTTCAATTTCGTCCAGCAGATTTTCCTCCTGGCCAATTGCCTGAAGAGAAAGAAAAGAGAGAAATATAGCAAGGGAAAGGATCCGTCGCATGCTGATTGAGCCGGGTTAGTTTCAAAGCCAAAATACAAATATCTCAATTGGAGACCAGCCCAAAGTAAAACAATTACATTTCAATCCAATCAAAACTCGAAATATACCAGTTTGATGTTATCCAACAGGATAGTAGCTTCCGTAGCATTGGAAGGAAGGGAGGCGCCGCCAAAAATTTGGAAAGCTACATAACGCTGGTCTTGCACTAATTGGGAAAGGTCAAAATACACTTTGTTCCAATCTGCCGTTCTGTTGATACCAAATTCAGGAAAGCTTTCCGGGTTACCAAATTCGTCGATACCGATTACGCCGAAGATAATTTCGGTATCTCCTTTAAAATTTACTTCCAGCCAAACAGCAGTACCGTTATTGGGTAGGTTGGTTAGATTGTTGCGGTCGATATCAGAACCAAAAATGATGGATGGATTGGTTTCTGTTAAGACTATTTTACCTGAAGTACCTTCAAAGGCATCTTGTGATGTGATTTCAATAGCTGTGTTGGTATTCCCGTCAATATCATCTGTAAAAATCTGACTGGAACTATTGAATTCTTCCAGGATGGCAAAGCCGCAATTGCTGCGATATTTTGTGGTTGGATTGATTTGGGTG
>JAGQWW010000169.1 GCA_020436955.1 Saprospiraceae bacterium
CGCTTCCATCACATCCATTTTGGTACTTTCACTGATGGCTATGATGTGGTCAGCTCGTTTACAAGCACTTTCAAATTTCTTTTCATAAATCTGTCTATCCATCCAGGGAAATAAATCGGGATGTTTTCTGATGACCATGTCATGCATGGTTACCACCGTCTTAAGATTCAATCGCTCGATACCTTCAGGTAATTCATGACTCAATCCGTGAAAAAGATCCAACTTCTCTTTTTTTAGATCTTTTACAATGCCATAAGTTCGCCACCAACTTCCCAGTACTCCTGAATAAATGTGATTTTTAAAATGGTCGTTTTCCAGGAACGGTAAGGTGGAAGGGCGTTTTTTTACTCCTGGACTATACAAGTGATAGGAATTATCAGGATAAAAACGCTGGAGGTCGCTTACCAGGCTCCGGCTGTAGTTTCCCAGGCCGGTAAAATTTTGGTACAATCGTTTCGCATCAAATCCAATGGTAAGCATGTATGGTTTTTTGGCTATCGCAATACGATAATGTTTAGCTCTTTGGCCAAATCATTACGCATGGTCATCAATTTCATTTGCACTTTTAGCAGGATGTCCAGTTGAGAAGCATCTTTCATCTCCCGTAGTCTTTCCTGATTTTCATTGTACAGTTTTTCGATTTTTCTCAATTTGAAAATCTTTAGGGCATGTGTGCTGTCGCGCATATAATTATCATCAGGCATCTTTTGGGTCTTGAGATAAATATTACGTTCGCCCCATCCCGGACTATATTCAAAAGGAGAATGCATCAGATCGATAGCAAGGTCAGCAATATCTTTGTCCTGGTGATTGATGAAATACTGTGGTGAAACCTTTCCTGATTTTTTCAATAATGATTTTGCTTCTTGCACCAGGTTTTGATAGGCTTTATTATCGAAAGAATTTATGATCTCCTCTATGTTGTCCAGCACAAATTCACCTACTGTCACGGTTTCCTCCTCATTATACCATTTGTCACCGGCACTTACCAGTATCCTTACAATATCCCTTTCCTGAAACTCATGTTTTTTGCCAGTAGCAGGTCCTTGAACGGCCCTTGTATCGGGAATGGTCTCACCGGGCACATTTCCGATTTCGCCTGGTTGATCTCTCTCTGCTTGCCGTTGAGCTACTTCTAATCGCTGAGCCTCCTTTTGTGCTCGGCCGGTCATCAATTTATTCAATTCTCTCAACAGCGACTCCTCCTCCATCTGCATCAAGCGTGCACATTCCTGTACATAGATGGAGCGTTTGATGTTGTCAGGAATCCTGGCTATGCTACCGAGGATGTCTTTTACTAAATCCGCCTTTTTGACCGGATCGTTTTTAGCATCCTCCATTAAGAGCTCTATCTTAAACAGGATGAAATCCCGACTATGGCTATCAATATATTCCTGGAAAGCTTTGGCACCGACATTTTGAAGATATGAATCCGGGTCTTCGCCTTCTGGCAGCAATACGATTTTTACATTCAAATCCTGTTCAAGCGCTAAATCAAGACCGCGCAAGGCTGCCTTCACTCCGGCCGAGTCCCCATCATATAAAATTTTCAGGTTTGGGGTAAAGCGCTTTATCATGCGCAACTGGTCCTGCGTCAATGCCGTACCCGATGATGCTACCACATTTTCAATACCTGCCTGGCTTAGGGTCATCACATCGGTATACCCTTCTACCAGAATACATTCATCCAGTTTGCGGATGGCAGTTTTCGCCTGGTAAAGTCCATAAACGGTTTTACTCTTATTGTAAATTTCCGTTTCGGGGGAATTGATATACTTGGCAATTTTTACCCCCTTTTGCATGATACGACCTGCAAACGCAACCGGCTTTCCTGACAGGTTATAAATGGTAAACATCACCCTGTTCCAGAAAAAATCGGTATCCTTGGAAGTGGTCAATCCAAGGCTCTTCAGCATGTCCAATTTATGACCTTTGCTCAGCGCATATTTTGTAAATGTATCACGTCCTTCCGGAGCATACCCTAAACCAAATTTCTGGATGGTCTCATCGCGATACCCTCTTTCTTTAAAATAGCTTAACCCAATGCTTTTTCCTTTGTCGGTTTGGGTCAATTGCTCAAAGAAAAACTGCTTGGCAAATTCATTGACAACATATAAACTGTCATTCCATTGCATAGCCTCCCGATCCTCCTGGCTTATTTCCTTTTCCTCAATTTCGATATTGTATTTCTTGGCCAGGTAGCGAATAGCTTCGGGGTAGGTCATGGTTTCGTGCTCCATGACAAAAGTAACCGGAGTGCCTCCTTTTCCACAACCAAAACATTTAAAAAGATTCTTGGAAGGGGAAACGGTAAAGGAAGGTGTCTTTTCATTGTGAAAGGGACAAAGGCCTTTCATATTCGCACCCGTTCGTTTCAGGTTGACAAAGTCCTGAACGACTTCTTCGATTTTGGCAGTATCGATAACTTCCTGTACTGTCTTTGGTGCTATCAAAATAAATATTGAGTTCTATGAAGAATGCAAATTTAGCAAATTGATCGAACGCGCCCTTGTTAAGTGGTTCGTCAAGTAGTTAAAATCGTTTTTCACATTTGTCAAATGAATGTCAAACCATTCTTCGACAATTGGAAGAATCCAACTTATATTCAATATAAATAATTGATTATCAATGAGGTAACCAACAAACCGAAACAACTGTTAAAAACAATAACATTTAACTACATAACAATTGTACAACCTCAAGCGTATTATTTGCACCTTTTAGAAACCAAAGAAATGTAGAACGGACGAACTCAACGTCTTACTCATGTTGAAAAGGATAATTCGTCCACTACGTAAACGGAGGGAGGTCGATTGGATTTTGACCGGAAACCGAGTTATAAAGTACCCCCGATAATCGGCCTTCTTCCAACTTTTTTTGAATAAACGAACTCATAATTGGGTGTTCTCATAGTGTGTGGTCTGCCCCGTGTCTTCCCCAAGTCACGGGGTAGTTTTTTTCTCCCAACTACTGCGGTCAATCCTATACAATATTACCGGAGTTCCTTTGAAAGTAGCTTTTTTCCAGGGGAGCATACCATTCCTTATCGCAACCCTTTGCGATGCTAAATTGTAAGGATGAATGATTGATATCAAATAGGGATGCATGTTATTTTGGAAGGCATGGTCCCGACAAGCTTTTGCTGCTTCACTGGCATATCCCTTTCCCCAATTTTCTTTTAAAAAATGATAGCCAATTTCCAGGTGTCGTTCTCCTTCGACTTCCTGCCAGATAAGTCCGCATTGACCTAAAAACTTAGCATCATCTTTTGACTCCACTACATATAAACTGGTGCCATCCGATTCATATCTGCCTACATTTCTTTGCACCCACGCTTGAGCATGTTTATCAATATCAGGAGGGAAAAAGAGGAACTTCCCTGCCTCAGGCTCAGACATAAATGCCTTAATGTTGGGCAGATCAGTAGGTTCAATTTTTCTGAAGCGAAGTCTTCCTGTAGTAAGGGTATGCATGCGTAAAAAAATTATCCTTCTGAAAGGGTCCTGGATAATTCCTGTGCTTTGGCTTGGAGGGCCGGTATAAGAGCAGCCACAAATCCAATTCCGATAGCACCTGTAAATATAAAAGTTTCTACCGGCAACCACCTAAGCGGAGTGAAACGGTATCGATAGGCTGCTTCCATGGCATCAGCCATAAAATACATGGCACCATGGCTCAATAGCAATCCCAGCACTGCTCCCAGCACTGCCAACAAAATGCCCTCAAAAATAATTAGGCTAAAAACCTTTCCCGGTGAAGCTCCCATCACGCGCATAACCGCTAATTCGTACTTCCTATTTTTTAAAGAAGCAAACATGGAAATGAACAAGCTAAAACCTGAAACCAGGATGATTATTAAAGCCAGCCACCTAAGCGCCTTTTCTCCTACTCCGATATTTGCGTACAACTGATTCAATTGAATAGCCGGAGAGGCCGCCAATAGGTTTGTATTTTCGTTGATGTTTCTTCCAAAATTGAGTGTCTGAAAATTTTGCCCCTTGAAACGAACTAGGATGGAAGTAATCTCATTTTCCTCTTCTCCCGCTGCTCCTTCTCCTTCATAGTCATGATCATGATCTTCAGTTGTCTCCGTCTCTTGCGCTTCCTCTTCTGCATGCGCATGAGCACCATGTACTGCCCAGATGGTCTCTGTACTGCATAAAACCAACTGATCGATCACAGAACCGGTACTTTTTAAAATACCTGTCACCAGAAAGTGTTGATCATCATGAGACATAATCTCATCGTTGACAAGTCCATGAGAACTATGGAAAGTATCACCCAACTTAAGTTGTAGTCGTCTGGCTACTTCCGCACCAACAACACACTCAAATTCATTTCCCCAGATTTTCCCTTCTGCTACATCTGCTTCGTAAAATGGCAATATTGCAGGTACTGTTCCTACAATTCTGTAACCCTTAAAATTGTCGCCCAGGGAAAGTGGAATGGATTCTTTTATCAGTGGATGATTAGGATTTAAAAAGGGTTTTGCCTCCTTTAAACTAATGTTACCTGTAGGTGCATCGACATGATACATGCTGCATAGGATGAGCTGCAAAGGACTTCCTTTGGCTCCGATTACCAGGTCAATGCCGGCCAGGTTCTTTTCAAACTTTTCGTCCAATTGGGTACTTACCTGAAACAGAAATGAAATCAAGCCGACGCCCAATGCCAGGAGTACCAGATTGAGTAAAAGATTTAAAGGTCGATACGTAAGGTTTCGCCAACTGAGCTGAAGCAAATTCATAAAAGAGGTTTAGCGTCTTCCAGTTAAGGTCGGCTAAGGTAACTTTTAGCTTTTAATTTCGCATGATATCACCATGCCCCTTGATATATCCATCCTCGGTTTGGATGATGTAATACAAACGGAAGGTGTCATCGCGTGTCAGGCCATACATGGTATTGGCATTGAGCGTAAGCGCATTCTGGCCTGCTTCCATTGGAAATACATTTTTGTAATCAAGAATGGTCTCAAAATTATCGTTCACGATAACAAAATATAAGTCCGGCGTTTTATCGGCTGAAAGGCCCAGCATAAAAATATCATTGAACGGATTGGGAAAGGCTCCCTGCATTTTTATTTCTTCGCCACTAATGAGATTGCCATAAGCGCTGGGAAAAAATGACCATTCCAAACTGGTCCATTCTTCATTTGTTTGCCAGGCATTGGATGCATTGTTTAGCGGAAGGCCATTTTCATCGGTTAACAGGACATCTTTAAACATCTTACAAGGACGTGCAGCAATATTGTTTTCCCGTAAGCTTCCATTAGTAATTGACAAACCATCGGGGAACTGAATTTCGAAGGATCCTTCATTTACACCATCATCATTAAACAGGAACAAGCCTCCCGAAATTGAACGATAGGTATATTCATCATATTCCAATACGGCATATGCTTTAGCGGTCCCATCGATTATGCTTGTATCGCTTGCGCGCACTTCAGCGCCAAATTCGTAATAATCCGCCCCCTCGTTGGAAAGAACAATCCACAAATTAACGCCCGGGGCTGCTTCAAAAGCATGTAAAACGCCATATTCAGTTTTATAGGAAGTCATTGGGACAAAGGAAAAGCTTTCCTCATTGACTTGAAATCCATTGACCAAAACCGGATCATGGGCTTCTTCTTTTTCACAGGACCAGCTAAAAAATACCAGGGATATCAGGAATAGGGGGAAAAGTTTGTTCATGGCTTATTGCGCGACAAGAATGGACTGTGAGATAATTTGTTCGTTAGTTTTTACCTGCAGGTGATATATACCACCGGGCTGAGAAAAATCTCTCAAATGTAAGACATTCAATCCACTTTTTAATGTTGATTTTGCTGCATACACAAGCCTTCCTGCAGCATCATAGATGTTTAGTTGTGCTGGCATTGTGCTGGTCACTCCATCAATAATTACCTGACTGGCACTGGTAACCGGGTTTGGATATACTTTCATAAAAAGTGATGAAGCTTGCTGCTCCTGGATTGCCGAAACTCCTAAATAGTATTTTTGGAAAACGGCATTTCCGGTAGAGGTACCTTCAAAATCGATGAAAACAATCTTCCAAAGGTCACCTGAAACCGTTTTTATAAAATATGCCTGGTCTTCATAGACGGTCCATTCATTCGAATTCTGGAAATCAAAACTTTTCCACTCATAA
>JAGQWW010000016.1 GCA_020436955.1 Saprospiraceae bacterium
ACGGGTTACATGGTCGCGGTCCATGACTCTTTGGATGCGGATTTCGAGAGGGGCAGTCACAACAATGAGTTTATCCATTCTTTTATAGCCTCCGCTTTCTACCATGAGCGCTGCTTCATTGAGGGTGTAAGGGGCATCTTGGGCAAGGTGCCAGTCTTCACTGTCTTTGTGGACTGCAGGATGGACAATGGCATTAAGTTGTTGAAGTTTTTCAGGATTGTTGAAAGCTATTTGGGCGATGTGTGGGCGATTGAGTTCACCATCTGATGAATAAGCTTCTTCGCCAAAGATTTTTTTTACTGTATCAACAATTTCCGGCTGCGTGATCATGAGCTGTTTGGCACGAAAGTCAGCGTAATAGACAGGAATTCCGAATTTTTCAAATATTTTGCAAACGGTAGTTTTTCCGCTGCCGATTCCGCCTGTAATCCCTACTTTTAGCTTTTTCTTATGCATAGTAATTGAATCTATCCGAAAGGTAGAAAATTCGCCACTAGAAAGCTGATTAATCGTGAAATTAAGGAAGCCGGCGAATCGTTTTGTTTGTAACATTAACCCGTCACAGTTTGGCTAAGTTTAGAAGAGCACATACCCGTCAAAGTGCCAATTCAAGTAGGATTGTTGTCGTCGCTATTGTAGGGGCCATTATATTAATAGGTATTGGATTGGCCCTCAAGAAAATGGGAAAAGTTGCAGATGAACAGGTGACCTTTGAATCAACTCGCCACTATTTCCCTGAAGGGAAAAATGATTTGGATGTGGTACAGCATGAATATTATGCTTTGGGGTATGACGAAGACAAAGAAGGAGCAGCCTGGGTGGCTTATGAGTTGTTTGGAAAAAACGTCAGTGGTCCCTGGGTGAAAAGAACAGATGATTTCAGAAACGACCCAAAAGTGCCCGGTGGGTCAGCATCCAATGCTGATTTTAAAGGTAATGGTTATGATCGAGGACATTTGGTGCCGGCGGGTGATATGGCATTTAACGAAACTGCTATGTCGGAGACCTTTTTTATGAGCAATATATCACCCCAGGAACGAGCATTCAATCACGGTGTTTGGCGGGAATTGGAAGAATTGGTACGAGACTGGGCCAAGTCCAATAGTCGCATGGTCGTGGTAAGTGGCCCAATTTGGGAGGACAATCAACCGGTGGTCGGCAAGGCTACGAAAATGGTAGTACCGGATGCTTATTTTAAAGTTTTGTTAGATATAGATTTGCCCGAACAAAAAGCAATTGGATTTGTCATTCCCAATAGCAGGCAAACCGAACGATTGGATGCCTTTGCCATGTCGGTAGATGAGGTAGAAGCAAAAACCGGATTTGACTTCTTTTCAAAATATATAGAGCCAAGTCTTCAGGAGAAAATAGAATCTGAAATGGACCTTTCTCTATGGCCCTTAAATGAAAAAAAGTATAGAATTAGGGTGGAAAGGTGGAATAAAGAATAGACCTTTGCCCTCCAATTTAAGTACTGACTTATGCTGAGTATTTTTATAAAAGAATTGAACTCTTTTTTCAGCTCGCTGATAGCCTATATCGTGGTAGGGGTTTTCCTGGCCATACTCGGTTTGATTATGTGGGTTTTTCCCGACACCAGCTTGCTGAATTATAGTTATGCAACCCTGGATCAGCTATTTGACATGGCTCCGGTAATCTTTTTGTTCCTGATACCTGCTATCACTATGCGTTCATTTGCAGAAGAGCAGCAAACCGGAACAATAGAAATCCTCTCGACCAAACCGCTTTCAGATACTGAAATTGTAGGCGGTAAGTTTTTGGCCAATTTTGCCCTGGTGATATTTTCGATTTTGCCTACCCTCATTTATTACTATTCCGTATACAAATTGGGAGCGCCTGAAGGCAATCTCGATTCAGGAGCGATAATGGGTTCTTATATCGGGCTGATACTTCTGGGAGGCGGTTTTGCGGCTATAGGCATCTTTGCTTCTGCATTGACCAATAATCAAATTGTCGCTTTCATCATATCTGTATTTTTCTGTTTCCTTTTTTATTGGGGTTTTTACTTCTTTTCAAAGCTTCCAATCTTTGTTGGAAAAGTAGATGATATCGTTCAAATGCTCGGCATCGAGTATCATTATTTATCCATAAGCAAAGGAGTAGTTGATTCCCGTGATGTGGTGTATTTTCTTTCATTTATCCTGGCTTTCCTTGGATTGACGGTAACGGTTTTGGAAAAAAGGAAATGGTAAATTATTAGCAGCGTACATGAAAAAATCATTCATAAATATTGCCCTTTTCATCGGTATTCTAATTGGCCTCAATGTCATAGCCAATTTGAAATATGGCCATCTTGACCTGACCGAGGATAAGCGCTTTACCCTTTCTGACCCGACTAAGAAGTTATTAAACGACCTTGATGAAGTGGTCCTGGTGCGGGTATTATTGGAAGGTGAATTTCCGGCAGGATTCAAAAGATTACAAAAAGCCACGAAGGATATCCTGGAGGATTTCCGCTCCGAATCAGGGTACATTGAATATGAATTCAGCGATCCAAATGCCGGTACGGTAGAGGAAATCAACCAAAGAAGGGAGACCCTTAGCAAACAAGGGGTCAATCCGGTCAATCTGAAAGTAAAAGACAATGATGGGAGTTCTGAGAAACTAATCTATCCTTATGCCATCATCAGTTATAAAAATAAGGTCATTCCTATCAATTTATTAGAGCCAGAAGTGCCCGGCGTTTCTCCCGAGGTTATCCTGAATAACTCTATCAGCTTATTGGAATATAAATTTGCCAATACTATCTCAAAAGCAGGTGTTTCCGGCAATAAACCAAATATCCTTTTTACAGAAGGTAATGGTGAGTTGCTGCCCCTTCAAACCAAGGACCTGGAAACAGAATTAGCCCCTTTTTATGAGACAGGCCGCATCAATCTTGATTCCATTATTAGTCTCGACCCTAAAGATGCTGCTATTGTAATCGTGGCAAAGCCCAGCCGTCCTTTTTCCGAAAAGGAAAAATTCATTCTGGACCAGTATGTGATGAAGGGAGGGAAGGTCCTATGGCTAATCGACAATATCAATGCAAATCTGGATAGTTTGAAAGGGAAAAAACACTACGTTGCTTTCCCGTTTGAACTTAATCTGGATGACCTTTTATTCAAATATGGATTTAGAATTCAACCCGATTTGGTGTTGGATTTACAAAGCACCAGAATACCACAAGTGGTTGGTCAACAGGGGAATAATCCGCAAATTGAATTGTTCCAATATTTCTACCATCCTGTTTCCGTACCACGTTCTAATCATCCTATTGTAAAGGGATTGGAAGGGGTGAATTTGTTATTCCCAAGTTCGATAGACACGGTTAAGACAAAATATCCTTTGCACCGTTATGTGTTGTTGGAGTCGTCTCAGTTTTCTCGCACACAATTGTCTCCTGTACGGTTGGACTTTGAAATTTTGCGATATGAGCCAAAGCCAGAACAGTTCAGCAAATCCTATCTTCCAATGGCCGTGTTGGCTGAAGGGAGATTTGCTTCGCTTTATGAAAACCGCGTAAGCCCTGCAATGATGTCAGGACTCAAGCAATTGAACCAGGAATTTAAAAACGAAAGTGAGGACACCAAGATGATTGTTGTTTCTGATGGTGATGTGATTCGAAATTTGATAGATCCGGTTCGCCAGGCTTATCAACCCCTGGGTTTTAATCCTTATGAGCGTTATAAATTTGCCAATAAGGAGTTTTTGATGAATTGTATTGAATACCTGATAGACGATAACGGCATCATTACCGCTCGTGGTAAAGAAGTCAAATTAAGAATGTTGAACACTGTAAAAGCAGAACAGGAAGAAACCAAATGGCAAATCATCAACGTAGGTTTGCCGGTGGTCTTACTGATATTATTTGGTGTCGCTTATCATTGGTGGAGAAGAAGAAGATATTCACGATAAATTTTCAACTGAAAACAATAGCATGGCTAAGAGAAAGAATACCACTTTATACTTG
Source organism: Saprospiraceae bacterium (assembly GCA_020436955.1). GTDB lineage: Bacteria > Bacteroidota > Bacteroidia > Chitinophagales > Saprospiraceae > JAGQWW01. Next base: position 3,974 of record JAGQWW010000016.1, read on the forward strand.
TTGATTGGATTTTTGGTGATTGCAGTAGCAGCCTACTTTTGGCTAGACCAGGAAGATGGAAAGACAAAGACAGAGATGTTGAAGGAAGAAATGACTTTCAAAGTAGATGGTCAGAAGGTTCACAAGATATTTTTAGCAAAAAGAAGCGGTGTAACTACCACGTTAACCCGTGAAGGAGACCATTGGATGGTGGATGGAAAATATCGTGCAAATCAAAATGCTGTTAACAATCTCCTTGAAACCATCGACCAAGTAGAAGTACAATTTGTACCTACCAAGGAAATGGCTCCTAATGCAATTAAAGAACTGGCTACAATAGGTATTAAAGTGGAAGTATATGATGAAAATGACCAGATGATGAAAGCCTATTATGTGGGTGGTATGACGAACAATGAATTGGGTACTTTTTTCATCATGGAAAATTCAGATAAGCCTTTTGTTTGCCACTTACCTACCATGCAAGGCGGACTTAGAGCGAGGTTCGATTTGGAAGGGGAACAGTGGAGAGATAAGGGCCTGTATAGCGAAAAACCAGATGAAATTGCAAAGGTGACAATAGAATATCCGCAGCAAAAAAGTGAGTCTTTTGTATTGGAGAAAAATGGTGCAGGATACAAAGTGAAACCATTTGATCCACTCAACAAAAAGCCTGAAATCGATGCAGATGCGACCAAGGTAAATTCCTTTTTGATCGGTTTTGATAAGATCGTTGCTGAAGCATTTGAAAACAAAAATCCCAACAGAGATTCTATACTATCCCTGGTACCTTTTGCTACCATTGCGATAGAAAGGGAAAACGGTTCTAAAAAAACAGTGAGCTATTTCCCTATCGATAAAGACAAAATCAGAGCGGGAACCAATGAAAGATTGCCGGTCGAAAGGTATTATGCCTATGAGCATGATGGTGATCTGTTTTTGGTGCAGCAGCGAAATGTAGGGAAACTCTTTTGGGGCTATTCCAACTTCTAAGCAAAAGCTATGACCCTCGTAAAATGGGCCCTTCTGGCCACTTTAATTTTTTCTTCCTCTCCCAAAGACATTTGGGGGTTTTACGGACATCGAAAGATCAATCACCTGGCTGTTTTTACACTGCCACAGGAGATGATTGGTTTTTACAAAGACAATATTGAGTTTATCACCGAAGAGGCAGTCGGACCCGACAAACGCCGGTATGCTTCACGTTTTGAAGGAATCCGCCATTACATGGACCTGGATAAATGGGGTGAAGCTCCATTTCCTGATTTACCCAGAAATTGGTTGGATGCCTTGTGCCATTATACTTCATTTCACCTGATTAATGCAAAAGGTGATTCAGTTTTGTTGGATCCCCTGAGTCAATTTGATAAACCTGAAAAGGTAAAAGGTTACCGGGGATTTTTTGCCAGAAATCTTTTGCCGCAATATTACGAGGACGAATGGACCATTGCGCCTGATTCACTTCAACTTTACTTTCAGCTTCCAAAAGGACAGTTTACCCTTGCGAGGGCAGAAGACCGCCTTTCTCCGCATGGTGTCTTGCCATATAATCTGGTAAGGATGCAAAAGCGATTGAGCGATTATTTTAAAGAAGGCGATGTCTATAAAATCCTTCGCACATCGGCAGATTTTGGGCATTACATTGCTGATGCACACGTACCCTTACATACCACCGAAAATTATAATGGTCAATTGACCGACCAGGTTGGAATCCACGCTTTTTGGGAAACTCGCCTGGTAGAGTTGTTTTCAGAGAAAGAATATGATTTTTTTGTGGGTGGAGCCGAATACATCCGTGATCCAGAGGCTTATTATTGGAATATTGTCCTAGAAAGCCATTCTTATGTTGACGATGTTTTAAAAGGGGAGAAGAATCTCAGTCAAACCTTTCCTGCCGATAAACAATATTGTATGGTGGAGCGTGGTGCTACCATCATGCCCCTGGAATGTGAGGAATATGCCCGTGCTTTTCATGATTTGATGGATGGCATGGTCGAAGCCAGGATGAGAAGCGCCATTAAAGCCATAGGAGATGCCTGGTATACTGCCTGGGTAGATGCAGGAAAACCAGTTATGTCCGGCATGATGACCAGAGACGTGGTCAAGAATGCTGAAGAGGAAGAAACAGAAAAAGCCTATCAAGAAGGGAAAATAATAGGAAGGGAACACCAAAATTGATGTTCCCTCGCAATTCTTTAGCTTTTTTCACCTGTGAATTGATGCTCTTTGTATTTGAAAAGCACATTAAAGGTGGTCAGCGACCCATAAATACGGGTGATATATTGCTGTAAATTTATTTTGTCTTCTTCATCCAATACCTTGTGTGCATTGACACGCTGCTCCATTACTCTCAATCGATCTCTTACCATTACTATTTTATGAAAGAAACTTTCGATTGGAATTTCTTTTGGTTTTAAGGAAGGGTCCTTTGGTTGCAACACCATGGTGCCGCCATCCCAACGGTCACCCATAGGGATTACCTCAGAAATATCTGACCAATGTTTCAAAATCTTCATCAGCGATTTTTCCATCTCGGACCAGGTAACTTCATTGCTGGCTTGAATCGCTTCTATGATTTCCCATTTGTCATATTCTCTTCCCACAGGCTTAAGGCCATGTTGGATAAAACAAACTTCGTAAGCTGCTACATTGATTTTAGTAATCACTCCCTCGCCAAAGGCTGGATGTTTTACGCGGGAGCCGATACCCAGGAGTTGTTTGGTGTCACTCATCGTCAAGTTTTTCTTTTTCTTTACGACGAGTGACACCTATGGGTTGCGAAAGGGATAAATCAGATAAGAAAAAATCTTATGCGTTTACCAATTCCGATGCTTTCTTGTGGTCTGCCAAAAACTGTTGTAGACCGATATCAGTTAATGGATGCTTCAACATGCCCAAAATTGAGTTTAGAGGACAAGTAACTACGTCAGCACCAGCTTTAGCGGCATCAACAATATGACGAGAGTTACGAATAGAAGCAGCCAAAATTTCTGTTTCATATCCCTGGATAGCATAAATCTCAGCGATTTCAGCAATCAGGCTCATACCATCCCAATTCGTATCATCAATACGGCCTATGAATGGAGAAACATAGGTTGCACCTGCTTTTGCTGCTAAAATTGCCTGTGCAGCAGAAAATACAAGGGTACAATTAGTTGGAATGCCTTTGTCATAAAAATAACGCAATGCTTTGATGCCGTCTTTGATCATCGGAACCTTCACAACGATATTTTCAGCAATCTCAGCCAATGCTTCGCCTTCACGAATCATACCTTCAAAATCAGTGGAAATAACCTCTGCACTTACATCTCCGTCTACGATATCGCAGATAGCTTTATAATGCTTCATTACATTTTGATCGCCGGAAATACCTTCCTTAGCCATCAATGAAGGATTGGTAGTCACACCATCCAAAATACCGAGTGCTTGCGCCTCTTTAATTTGATCCAGATTAGCCGTATCAATAAAGAATTTCATGTTGTGGTTGTTGTTTTTGTTATAAGTTCCGCAAAGGTAGTAAGGAAGTATGAATTATGAAGTATGATTTATGAGGTATGAGGTGTGAAATGGGATACTAGATGCTGGATGCTAGTAACTAGTGACCAGCATCTAGCATCCAATTCTACCATCTCAACAAGGCGGCACCCCAGGTAAATCCGCTACCGAAGGCGGCCAGGGAAACGAGGTCACCATCTTTTACTGCTCCTGCTTCCCAGGCTTCGCATAAGGCAATGGGTACGGAGGCAGCAGTAGTGTTGCCGTATTTTTGGATGTTGTTCCAAACCTGATCGTCTCTGAGGCCCATTCGTTTTTGTACAAATTGGCTGATGCGGAGGTTGGCCTGGTGTGGAACCATCATATTGATATCTGTAGGTTGGAGTCCTGCATCCTGCAAGGTTTCCATGATTACTTCAGGGAATTTTTGAACGGCCATTTTAAATACAAACTGGCCTTCCATATCCGGAAAAAGCTGGGCATTGTCCATCATGTGTTGGGTGACAAACATCTCACCATATTCTACATCCGGGTAGCCGTAATCAACTTCTTCTTCCTGGTGCTTTGTATGGTATCCTCCATGACAGCCCGGATTGATGAAAGCAAGCTTTTCAGCATAAGTACCGTCTGAATGCAATTTGGTGGAAAGGATACCCTGTCCTTCTTTTTCAGTAGGTTGAAGTACAACTGCTCCTGCGCCATCACCAAAGATGACTGTAACGTTTCTTCCTCTGGTTGTAAAATCAAGTCCCATAGAGTGCATCTCTGCACCAATGAGCAGGATGTTCTTATACATGCCTGACTTGATAAACTGGTCGGCGATAGAAAGCCCGTATACAAATCCTGAACATTGGTTACGGATGTCGAGCGCTCCAACCTCAGTATTGGTTATGCCCAGTTCACGTTGCACCAGTACGCCACAACCCGGAAAATAGTAATCTGGGCTCAGGGTAGCGAAAATGATGAAATCAACGTCTTCTTTTTGAATACCGGCACGTTCGATGGCTAATTCAGCGGCACGTGCGCCCATGGTGGTGGTAGTTTCTTCATGCTTTCTACCGTAACGGCGTTCCTGGATGCCTGTACGCTCCTGGATCCACTCATCACTGGTCTCCATTACTTTCTCTAAGTCCTGGTTTTTGACCACTTTTTTAGGCAGGTATTTCCCTATTCCTGCAATCTTAGTACGTATCATATCTTGGTGTATTGGTTAGTAAAGTTGATCGTACAATTATAAGCAATTTAGGGGGATTTTTGGCTATTAGCTTTTGGCCTTTAGCCTCTAGCAATCTATGATGAATTTACGATTTATGAGTAGGTCAATCGTAGCGTCCGTCGCGTCCGTGGCGGTGAAAAGAAAATTCACCGCTAAGGGCGCAAAGGACGCTACGCAAAATAACCACGTAAACCGTAAACCGTAAATCGTAAATAAAAAAGGCCAAAAGCCAATGGCCAATAGCTAATAGCCTTTCGATCAATCAATCTTCAACCTCACGCCTGCCGAATGGCTTGTAAATTCCGGTGCATACATACACTGGATATTTGATATTCCATTGGAGAAGTCTCCTGCATGTTGCACCCGCAAGGGATATTCAAATACATACGTACCTTTTGGGAGATAGGAGAAAAAGAAATTGGTTGCTACATCACCCGGACTTTCGTAATACCCTAATCCATCCTGCCATTTGTATTGACTAAGTACTTGGATAGGTTCCAGTCCGGCGGCTCGCATATCTTTCAAGTGGACGTACTCCATATCACGATCTACGCGGAGTTCAATTCTGATTTTGAGTTTGTCGCCTATTTTGATTTTTGAATAAATGCCATTCTCTTTTTCGAGACTTTGCAGTTTTTCACCGGTATCAGTATTCACCACTTTAAAAATGTCCTTTTTCAAAGTCAAAGGAGTCTCTTCAAAAGTGGTGATCTTATCCAATTGCTCGAAATATTGCCAATACATGGCACCCCAGGCTACATTTTTATTAGGATTTTCTACTTTAATGGTAGCAACTGAAGATCGTCCTGCATCTTTTTCCTTTTGCTCCAGATAATCTCCGGACCAGGAGGTTTTAAAATAACCCGTTCCAGCTTCCTGATCAAAATCGGAAGATTTGAATTTTTCACCTGCCCATTCAAATGAGACAGGTTTATCTTCCAATAACCAGTTGTCACCATTCATAAGTAAGGCGTAAACAGCATTGGCGGTAGCCTTGGTGGTTTTCCAGTGCGTTGTTTGCTTATTTTTCAACAACCATACCTTCAAATCATCAACCGCTTTAGGATCTTTCGCCACTTCTTCAAACACCTCGATCATCAATGCGTGGGTCTCGATTGGTGCCTGGTACCACCACCATCCACGTGGATATTTCCAGTACATACCCATTTCAGGATTATTCAGGCTACGTTCTTTGAGTGATCTTACGATTTGTGCAGGCACTTCATTTTCAGCTTCCCATCGTTGCAAAGAAAGGGCCAGCATACCTTGTTGGTAATCCCCTTTATCCAATGCATATTTTTTAGCTTGGCCTAGATAATACGCAATGGCAGGAATATGCTCCTGATTAAATGGATGGGTTCCTTCTCCTGTTTTGGTTTGTTTCCAGTTCCCTTCACGGATAAAGTAGGACCTTGCGTGTAAGTAATGGATAACCATATTATCAAGATGATCATTCTCCAGTGAAGTATTTCCTTTCTTCACCATCTCTAACAGTTCTTTATAATGCTCATTCAAGGAGAAATCAATAAACCCAATGGCCTTTCTAATCATTCCTTCACTATCCTGGTCAGTTGTTACCCCCAAATGCTCCAAACGACCCATGCCTTCTACAAGGTATTGGGTAATGTACCAACTTGGTCTTCCTCCCGGAAACCAACTCCAACCGCCATTTCCTTCTTGTCTTTCAGCCAATTTGCGGAGGGCATTTTGCTTTTCGTTACCCATTCGATTGAGGTCAAAAAGAAGCCCGATATTTTTACGTTGAGCAGCTTCAGATTGTGCTTGTAAAACCCAGGGTGTTTCTTCCAGCAAGGCAGACTTTAATTCCTGGTTTTTGGTCAGCTGACTTTCAAGAGCTTCCGGCTGGTAATTTTTCCAGGCATCAAATACTCGTTTTACTTTGGGATGTGCATTGGCCACATGACTCGCCAGTGAGTTTGCATAATATCTGCTAAAAATCTGCTCTGTACACTCGTAAGGATATTCCATCAAGTAGGGTAGGGACTTCACTGCATACCAGGCTGGATTCTGGGTGAATTCCAAAGTCATTCGCTGGTGAGTCAGGGTATTTGAAGTGTTGTCTCTAAGGTTTTGTAATACAAATGTTCCTTTGGATTCACCTCTCAATGGCAAAGGCAAAGATTCCGTTACCAACATACGGTTGGTCAAAACAGGTAGTGCACTTTCTTCTCCATCTGAAAAATTTCCGGCTTTGGCAATTACTCGATGGGTAACAGCCTGCACATCTTTCAAAGGAATCTGCAGTGGCCATTTGAAGCTTTCTGAACTTCCTGCTTTGATTTGGAATGGTTGTTCTAAATCAATATTGGCTAGTTGCTTATTCACAGGTTCACCTGAAATAGCATCCAGCAATTCCAATCGAACTGTTCCTTCCAGGTCTTTATCTGAAAGGTTAACCACTTTTGCCGAATACAAAATTTCATCTCCTTCCCGGAAAAATCGTGGAGGATTAGGCACTACCATCAGGTCTTTCTGAGTAACCACTTCTTGGGTGATAATCCCTGAGGCCAATTTCTTGGTCTGTGCCAGCCCCATGAATTTCCATTTGGTCAGGGCTTCATTCATGGTGAATGAGAAAATGACATTTCCATCCTTGTCCGTTTTCAAATCGGGGTAGAAAAAGACGGTTTCTTTGAGGTTGGTGCGGATGGGGACATCATCTGTTTCTTGTATTTCCTCATCCGGAACTTCCTCTATAGTTGGTGCAGGCTCTGCAGTTCTTGGTGGTTCCATTTCTGCTACATCTGCTTCCATGGCCTCATTTCTCATATTACTTCTTTTCTCAACGCTTCCTACTGCCATATCCATCATAAGAGCGTCTCCTCTTCCGTATTGATTTCCAATATATTTAAAGTTTAGGAAAGGATAGGCTGGGTCAGACACATTGTAAAATGTCTGCCAATTTCTGGATAATAACTGCCCGTGTTGAACTTGAAAACCAATAGCGGAAGGCCATGCTCTGATTCCAACTGTAGGGAATGGACTAAATGTCCAACTATTTGCAGCAAATGCATCCAGCGACGCATCATACATAGATACTAGCATTTCTGCTGCTACCTGATCTTTTTTCTGACCACTTACTTTAATGCTCCAGGTTTCCTTGCTACCTGGCTCAAGTTTGTCCCTAAAGGTTGAAAAACTTACTTCAAGGTCTTTATTGGACCAGGGTACCGTAACTTTTCTTTGGTGATTAAAAAATCGATTTTGCTGTACATAACTAAATTGGAAATTAATGTTTCCACGATCGTTTTCTGAAACGGGAATGGTGATGGATGAATTGGTCACCATGTTTTTCCAATAAGGACTTTTTTTATCAACTACTCTGGTTTCCTTAATGAGTACCGGAATATTATTTTCAGATGTCTTCATGTGAAGGATGCCGGTTGCACCTGGCTCATAAGACTCATCTAAATTGCTAATCGACAAGAAGTCTGGTCCTACAGGTTGGCTGTTTTTTACATCATTTACCTCAATAATTTTCTTCTGTTCGATATTCAGTCCGCTTTTGTCCTTAGCTGAAATCGTTACCAGGTAGTTTCCTTGAGACCTCGCAGTAGACGAAATTGGAATCGAAGTTTTACCGGAAACAGAAACTGTTTTTTCCCATACCATCTTCTCAACCGGCCAATTTTGAATATCCTCTTGTCCATTAAAGCTGAGATAGGGGAACAGTTTTTTAAATTCACTTTCTTCCATTCCGATCTGATCCGGATATTCCCAATATCTTTTGATAACAGGGCGATCCGGATGTTTTAATTGCTCAATTTTTATATTTACCTCTGCTGAAAGATCTTTTCCCTGTATATTACTACTCTGCAATTCTAAGGCGTTCCATTGGTCCAATTCAATATTTTGATCAGTAAGAATATCGAGATACAGACTGGTGTATGCCAATTTAATGGATGATTGATTAGAATGGGTTTCACCATTTTCATCTGTTACATCCACATATATTGTATAGTTAAATTCCGGTTTAGTTTCCTTATCGATTGTTGGATCAGGCAAGGCTTCAAATGTAAATTCGAAAGTACCATCCTCTTTAGTTTCCCCAGTTCCATTTTTAATCGTTGTTTCAGGACTTGAAAAAGCCGGTCCGCCCCATCTCCACCAAGGCCAGTAGAGGTATCTGATATTTCTAACTATTCTATAGGTTATCTGGCCACCATCAATTGGGTAACCCGCATAGGCCATAGCCTGTCCTTTGATCTTGACCTGGTCCCCAAGTGCAATCTCCTCTTTATATTCTTCCAGAGTCACTTCAAATTTTGGACGTTTATATTCTTCCACCCTAAAGGAAATACTACTTCTGTGTTGGTTAAAAAGGTTACCTGAACCCTGTATTCTCATATTTCCCAATAAACCGGTTCCAGGTGTATTGAAACTGGCAGAACAGGTACCAAACTCATTGGTTTGTAGTTGTACCGTTTCAATTACCTGATTATTAGCATCATATAAGGAGAAATCGATTTTTTCATTAGGGACAATAGTTGGAATTTGATTAGCATCAAATTGCAGAACCACTGCTTTAAAGTGGACCGTTTGTCCCGGCCTGTATATCTTTCGATCAAGGAAGAAAAAGATGCTATGGTAACTTTGATCCGGGTAATTCCTATAGGTATAAAAATTATCACTGGGGAATTGAATGTCGTCTCCGTTTTCCAGTCTTATTTTAAAATAATTGGTTCTTTCAGGGACAAAAGAAAACATACCATCCTCGTTGGTTTGTGTTTTCCCAATTCTTTTTAAAATGTTTTTCCGGGTCAATTGGGAGTATTCATTTGTAAAAAAGGTAGCATCGACACCTTTTATTGGAGTCCCTTTTTCCCTGTTTAGAACTGCATAATTACTTTCACTTTGGTTGTATTCATTCAACTTAATCAGCGCCATGTCAGATATTTGGAACAAGGCAAATGAAACTGCTCCTCCGTCTTCTTCAAAATTTTTATTATCGGACACTTGTAAAATATACTGCCCATAATTTTGAGAAGGAAGGGAGAATTCCAAAGAATGGTTTCTCAGGTCCTGCGCATTAGGAAGAGAAATTTCTAATGATGTTACTTCAGGTAATTTATTGATAAAGCTCATCCTTTCGGTCCACCGAGTATCATTAAAGGTTTCCAATTCTTTTTCTGTCAATTTGACTAACCTGGCAAATGCTTTATCAATATTTTGATATGATATTTTAGCTAAGATATTGTTGGTAGAAGTGAAGATGGCTTCAGTTTCCAGCCCTAAAGATTTGGATTTAAGGCGGGAAAGAAGGCTTTGACATTTTTTTGCGCCCATAGAGCCCGGATATCTATCCATGGCCTCTGTGCAAATATTCGCAGCTTCCAATAATTTGTCCTTCAATGCTTTCTGCTCAGGGCTGACTTCCTGCCAGTATGGCTGGGATTCAAATTTTTGACCTTCCTGTTGCGCAATTTGGGCCAATTCGTAGGATAATTGACTTTGAAGAGGATCACCTTCATACTTTTTATTTAAGCGTAGAATGGCTTTATTAAATAATTCATCCTTGTTTGGGGAGATGCTATTATTTTTTACAAATGAAAGCCTATCGAGATTGGCATCTAATAATGCGGCTTTATTGGATCTGTTTATTTGTTCTTGTAAAGTTCTCTGGAAAAGTAAAATAGAATACCATTTGTTGGAACTTGAATCTCTGGTCTCAAATTGGTGTCGTGCGAATATTTCTGCATCCGCAAAGGCCACTTCATCCTCTATTTGAAAGGCGTACGAAGGTTGATCCAGGGAAAAACGATCATTTTTAAAATAATCTAGAGCCTCAAAGGCAAGCAAATCAAATAGGGTAGTACGCCGATTGTCCTTTTTATTATAATTGGACAATAAAGGTTGGATCGAAGCTAATTTTATGCTGGATAAATTGTCATGATTCAATGACTTGAAATAAAGGTCTGTTATCTTCTTTACAAATTCTTCGTATGTCCATGTCTCGATGTCTTCATTGACCTTCCCTGAAATCTCAGTTCTATCTCTTATTTTCCATAGGTTTCCATCAAGATAAGATTGGTAAAAAGAGGCCAGGTAACTCTGCATTAATGGTTGCGCAGGGAAATCTAGCGAGTCTATTTTTTCCTCCAGCATTTTTAACCCTGATGAAAATCCATTTTCATTGAGTTGCTGTTCATATTTAAACTTATAAATAAGACACTTGACTTCCTGAGGACCATTGGTGTCTGTTTTCGCCAGGTTAAATAGTTCATTCACTTTTTCAAGGGCGGATTTGGGTAATCCCTTTTGTTCCAAACTATCTATTTCGGCCCATGCTTTTTGATATTCTTCAGGAGGAATTGAATCCATGTTAGTTAGATTGTTGGTTTTCGAATTGGATTCAGAAAGAGGGGTTTTGCAACCTGCCAAAAGCCATATATTGGCAATAAGTAAAAATAAAACGTGTTTCGGGGCTATCATATGTTTTAATTTTTTTCAAAAAAGCATACATCTGAAAGATGTAATCACCTTCCAAAAGGGTGGCAAGCTAAAGGTTAAATATATCTAAAATAGACTTAGATAAGGATTAACCGATCCATTATTATTAGGCTGGAAATTTAAAAATAGCCTTTGGCTGTTGGCTATTGGCTATTGGCTTTTGTAAGGTCTTTAGTCTTTAGTCTTTGGACTTTGGATGCTGTTGACAATTAGCTTTGAGCTAGAGGTCTTTCACACCCTAATCCCCTCAAGGGGGTGGCAAAAGGGTGTTTTGTCTTCAGTATTATTCTTATCTCAATATTCCTCCATTCTAATACCTACGATCCAGCATCGAGAAACCAGCATCCAGCATCATACCCCATACATCATACCCCATACATCATACTTCATACTTCATACTTCAATTCCTACTCCATCTCAATATTCTCCACAATCTCCAGTCCGTAACCAATTAGACCGATACGGCGGCGTGGGTGGTTGGTAAGCAGGCGAATTTTGGTAATGCCCAGGTCGCGAAGGATTTGAGCGCCGACACCATAGTCTCTTTGCTCCATTTCAGTTTTCCTTTCGATGGTTTCGCCTGCTTCGATTTGAGTCTTCAGATGATTTAACGCATCCAACAGGGTAGTATTTTTCTCGGCATGTCGCATGCACAACAAAGCGCCTTTTCCTACCTCTGCAATTTTCCGCATGGCTTCCTTCATTTGCAAGCCATAATCATGGAAAATTAGTCCAAGGATGTCTCCGTTTTCTGTTGAAGAATAGGTTTTAACAAGTACCGGTTCTTCTTCTTCCCAATGGCCTTTTTTCAAAACAAGGTGGGTATCACCACTGGTAAGTTGGGTGTAGGCTACAACTTCAAATTCTCCAAATTCGGTTGGAATTACAACGGAAGATTCTCTTTTTACCAGGCGTTCGGTTTGCATACGGTATGCTACCAAATCACGAATGGATATAACTTTAAGGTCAAATTTTTCTGCAATCTTTGTAAGCTGTGGCAAGCGAGCCATGGTTCCATCTTCATTTAAGATTTCAACCAAAACCCCTACCGGTTGGAAGCCGGCCAATCTGGCTAGGTCGATAGCTGCTTCCGTATGGCCGGTACGTCTCAATACACCACCCGGTTTTGCTTTCAATGGAAAGATGTGACCTGGTCTTGCAAAGTCTTCAGGCTGCATGGTCCTGTCAGTCAAAGCTTTAATAGTCATTGCACGGTCATGGGCAGAAATACCGGTAGTACAACCGTGGCCAATTAAATCGATGGAAACAGTAAATGCAGTTTCGTGCAAGGCAGTGTTTTCAGGCACCATCATCTTTAGGTTCAACTCATCTGCTTTGCTCTCTTCGATAGGAGTGCAGATTAATCCTCGCCCATGTGTGGCCATGAAGTTGACGATTTCAGGAGTGATGCATTCTGCTGCACAGATAAAATCTCCTTCGTTTTCTCTGTCCTCGTCATCTACCACAATCACTACTTTTCCTTTACGGATATCCAGAATAGCCTCTTCGATTGAATTCAATTGTATCTCTTCCATAGATTGCACTGTATCTACCATTTTCTTTTTTGATTTGAAATACAAAGATATAAATTAAGGTAAGCCTGCAGCCTTGACAGCAGGTAAATTTAACAAGTAGCCAATAAGTTTAGTTGTGAAATTAGAGATCAAGAATAACAAGGTTAAGTAGTTAATGATAACTAACAATTGACTTCAATCTTTACCTGAACCTTAGTTTTTGGTGATGATAACATTAAAGTAAGAGGATATTATATTTCTGTAAAGAAGGAGGTCCTTATTTATGAATGAAATAATTTTCATTCTGGGGAGCTTTGACGTTACTTTTGGCTTGACTCAAAAGTAATCAAAAAGTCAAGGCTGTATCCCTTTTGCCGCCCGCTCCATTATGCTAAAAGGGATAAGGCCGGGATAGAATT